>NZ_RZQT01000029.1:0-63453 GCF_003998485.1 Mesorhizobium sp. M7A.F.Ca.CA.001.04.2.1 | reverse complement strand
ACCCATGCCCTTTTCAGGATAGATCGCAAAAAGCAGCCGTCGTTTCATCCCCTCCGGCAGGACCCGATTCAATCTGGCAAAAACGGCGTTGCGCGAGGGCGAGAAAATGGCAACCACGCCTCCCGGCTTCACGCAACTGGCAATGCCGCGCAAGGCACCCTCGCCATCACGGACGTGTTCGAGCGTTGCCTGGCAAATGACGACGTCAGCATCGCCCCTCCCCCTAAATGAGGTAAGGTCCGCTTCAATCTCCTCGTCGTATATTCCGCGCGGCGCTTTCGACAACTCTTCCGCGTCGAGGTCGAGCCCAACGACAAAAAGCCTCAGGCGCCGCTTCTCCGAAAGACTGACGAACGGCCTGGCACCCCCGCCAAGGTCGTAAACCCGTGCATTTGAGGTAAGTAAGGGAGGTGCTATCTCCGTCGCAAAGGTCCGGTTGCCGTCGATGCGAAGGCGTCGCGGCAGAGCTCTGTCCAGGAACTCGGAAACAGCCACATTCGCACGAACAAACTTTCGCAATATCGATACTGCTTCACCACCGGTTTCGTTTGGCGATCTGCGCCCACTCGGATTTGACATCCGCGTTATATCCTGTGGAAGACGTAGAGCCGCGTATGATGCGAAAATGGGCCGAGCAACCGGTCCGCGGCAGCACGCAAACCTCTCAGGATTCCATTCTTGCTGTCGTACCAGGCCTGCATCGGCTTGGAGAAAAATGTCTCGTCCTTCAGCCCCTTGAAGCCTCCCCTTGGCTGGGATCCCAGAAGTTTGAAGCCGTGCTGTTCGAAACTGGAAACAATCGAAGACGGCCCAAGAACGAACTGGTAAAATCCGGCCTGTTCACCTGAAAACCTGGGATAGAGACCCATTCTGATCTTCAACTGTCGGAGAGGAGAAATGCTCGGCACTGTCACGAAGGCAACTCCTCCTGACCGGATGATGCGCCTCATCTCCAATGCGATCTCATCGTAACCGTCGAAGAAATGCTCGATCACCCCCAGGGACCACACCCCATCGAAGAATTCGTCCGCGAAGCCCGTTGCTCGAACATCCCCCACGGTCACTTGCAAATGGGGCGCGGCACGGTTCACCATCCCCACGGTCTTCTGCGCGAAGTCGATCCCGTAGGCGGAAAAGCCTGCCTGGTGGAGGCCATGGACCGTATTGGCCAAGCCACATCCAGCGTCCAGGACCTTGGCCGATCCGGTCAGATATCGCTTGGTGGTTTCAACGACAAAGCGATCCGGCCTCAAGACAATCCCGTCGGCCCAGTGAGAATCCCAATAGTCGTCATCGGCCACCGTGCCGACATGGACGATGCGCCTGTTTTTCTCGTCGTAAAATGCTTTCTTCTCATTCATTTCTGGCATCCAGCCCGACCATCAAAACCGTGCGCTGTTTCGCACCAGGCCCTTGGTCTGCAATCACATTCCTCAATGCGAAAAAGGAACAGGCCGCGGCAACGACATATCCGAACAAAAATGCCATTTCACTGCCAAGCGGCACCCGCCACCAAAGGCCCAATGCCGCCAGACAACAGCAAGCCAACGCCCCTATCGCGTAGGAATAAGTCAACGTCATCGCTTTGTTCGACCGAAGCGCAAACGGGTCGATGATCACTTTTTTCGTCCTGTTGACCAGAACAGCACAAGAAACGATCCCGAACACCGCAGGATCAAAAGACTTCCCCAGCCATCCGGAGGCATGGCCCGAGAAAAACAGGCCAACTATTCCGGCCGCAGCCGCAGCCGCAAAAATGAGTGCGATGGCCGCTCCTTCGAACAGTCCGCGCCGAAACTCCCTGACGTTTCCATTTGCGGCACTGAGAAACGCCCTTGGCACGAAAACGAAGCTGGCCGCATTCATGAAGAAGCCGACAGACCGTTGTGAAAGATCGACACAAAACGAGAAGACACCGAGATGGGTCTCGGAGCCAAGCAACAAAACAAGGTATCGAATGCCGACAAACACGCCGCTCTCGGCCAGATTGCTCAACACAAATCCCCAGCCTGTGACCAGAGACCCGGCAAGATAGGAAAAGCCAGGTCGTCTCAGATTCCTAGGTCCCAGCAAGGCAAATGAAATCAGCGCTCCGACGAAATAGGAGAGCGAAAAGGCGGCAAGAGCCGATCCTACTTTCGCATCGCCGACAAGCAGGATTATGGCTCCTGCCTGGTATGCTACGGCCTGGCCAATCGCCGACCAACCGTACGCCCACAAACGCAGTTGTGACCTCAAAATCTCTTGAAGTGCGGTGTGCAAGCCGAAAGAAATGATGATGGTCGCGGCAACGGCATTGCCAAATCCCAGCCACGTGAGTGCCAGCCCAGCCAGGACGACAAACAACGCCACAACTGCAAGCACGGTCAAAATGGACGATACGTACTCTCTACCCATTCCCGCGGCATGCATTTTTGCGGAAACCGGCATTATCGAATAGGTCGCGACTCCAAAAACAAGTGTCGAAATAAATGAAACTGTCGCAATCGTCGTGCTGAAAATACCGTACTGTCCAGTCTCCAGATGGCTTCCGATGTACAGCAATGTCGCTATGTTCAGAAGACCAGGAACAATTCGTATTACGATGGCTTCCACCAACTTCCACAGGCTGGCTTCTTTCATGAAGTCACCCGCACGAATGATCTCTTGAGCAAGAACGGGAAACTCAAGATACCAAAGCTCAAACAGGCAAGAACCGCCTTACCCAGAAACCGAACCGACCGATATCGTCCTAGCCAGAATGCCTTGATGTAGATCAAGTTCAGCAACAACATCGGGTATGCATTTTGTCGCTGAAGAAGCCGAATCCTTGCCGTCATCCCCTCCGGCAAATATCGTTTTCGTCCAATCTCGATATTGACACAGATAACGTCGTATTCGATCGCCAATCTGGACCAGAGAAGAGATGTTGGAACACGGCGGAACCGCCCCGCAGGGGGCACGGCAACCCGTTTAAGCAAAGGAGTTCTGATGACCTCCTTCTTGTCGCCGACCACCCGTTCGTCGGCCCGCATCTTTATCAGGTTTGTCCGCTCCAACGGAAACGGCTCTGCTGCCGTCTCTGGGTGGCCAAGAGCCATCGAGAACACAAAACCCGCAATCTTCTCATCGACACCTCTCTGCGAAAGGTGCTCACAGACTTCCGGCAAGCGATCGGCGAAGAGATCGTCGTCATCATCGAAGACCATGCAATAGTCGCCAGTGGCGGAAGCAATCGCCGAAAACATTGCGCGGCCTCTGCCGTCATTCGGGCCAGTGGTGACCACCAAACTGGAATCGCGAGACGCGATTTTCGCAAGCGCTTCGTTCGTTCCGTCGGTCGAACCGTCGATATGGACGCATATCTGCAATGGGCAGTCCGCACGTAGCAGTTGCTGAACCAGCGCCGCAACGCGATCCCGCCGATTGAACGTGGGGATGCAGACGCTCAATAGCGCCTTGGACTGCAATGGATTGCAGACTGCCTGTTTGCGAGCCGTGTCGATTCCATCTGCTCCTGGTTACGTGATCATGGAACAGCGCGGATCAGCCGAGAAACGCCGAGCCTTATCCCCGCCCGAAATAAGCCTTGTACCACTCGACGAACCGCCCGACGCCCTCGGTCACTGTCGTCGTCGGGCGGTAGCCGACCGCCTGCTCCAGCGCCGAGGTGTCGGCGAAGGTATCGGGCACATCGCCGGGCTGCAGCGGCAAGAGTTCGACGATGGCTTTGCGGCCGAGCGCGTTTTCCAGCGCCTCGACATAGGCGGTCAACTTAACCGGGTTGTTGTTGCCGATGTTGAAGATGCGCCAGGGGGCGCTGCTTGTGGCCGGATCCGGACGGCTGGAGTCCCAGGCGGCATTGCCCGTGGCCGGGCTGTCGCTGGCACGGATCACGCCTTCGGCGATGTCGTCGACATAGGTGAAGTCGCGCGTGTGGTTGCCGTTGTTGAACAGTTTGATCGGCTCGCCAGCAAGAATGTTTTTGGTGAACAGGAACAGCGCCATGTCCGGGCGCCCCCAGGGGCCATAGACGGTGAAGAAGCGAAGCCCGGTCGTCGGCAGCCCGAACAGATGGCTGTAGCTGTGCGCCATCAACTCGTTGGCGCGCTTGGTCGCGGCGTAAAACTGCAGCGGGTGGTCGGCCGGACGATGCTCGGAAAACGGCATGTCGGTGTTGGCGCCGTAGACACTCGAGGTGCTGGCATAGGTCAGGTGCGCGACGGCGCTGTTGCGGCAGGCCTCCAGCATGTTGGTGTAGGCGATGATGTTGCTTTCGACATAGGCATGCGGATTTTCCAGGCTGTAGCGAACCCCGGCCTGGGCGGCGAGATGGATCACCCGGTCAAATGCGTGGTCGGCAAAGCAGGCGTCGACCACGCTCTTGTCGGCGAGATTGCCGCGGATGAAATGGTATCCGGCATTGGTCTTGCGGCTCGCTTCGTCCAGGAGCTGCAGTCTCGCCTCCTTGATTTCCGGATCGTAGTAGTCGTTGATGTTGTCGATGCCGACGACCTCGTCACCGCGCTCCAGCAGCCGCTTGGCTACGTGATACCCTATGAAGCCGGCCGCGCCGGTGACCAGAACCTTCATCAGAAGCGCCCATCCGTGACATGCCTGGGAAACAGACCCTTGATGTCGTAAATGACGCCGGGGGTCTTGCAAAGAGCCTGCAGGCCGTCGACGCCCAGAGCGCGGAACTGCCTGTGGCCGACGGCCACGATAACGCCGTCATAGCGCTGGTCGGGAATGTCCTTCATGCTCGCTACGCCGAAGGCACGCGCGCATTCCTGCGCGTCGACCCAGGGGTCCCATATGTCGATGCCGGCATTGTATTCCTTCAGTTGGGCAACGATATCGGCGACCTTGGAATTCCTCAGGTCCGGACAATTTTCCTTGAAGGCCGCGCCCATCACCAGAATCCGGCTGCCAACGACAGGTATTCCCTTGCGCATCATCAGGCGGGCCGTCTGATCCGCCGCATGCTGACCCATGCCGTCATTGATACGGCGGCCGGCAAGAATCACCTCCGGATGATAGCCGAGTTCCTGGGCCTTGTGGGTGAGATAGTAGGGATCGACGCCGATGCAGTGGCCGCCGACCAGACCAGGCGTGAAGCGAAGGAAATTCCATTTGGTGCCGGCGGCTTCCAGCACTTCGGAGGTGTCGATGCCGAGCTTGCCGAAGATAAGCGACAGCTCGTTCATCAGCGCGATGTTGAGGTCGCGCTGAGTGTTCTCGATGACCTTGGCCGCTTCGGCGACCGCAATGCTCGAGGTACGGTGTGTGCCTGCCGGCACGATCGAGGCATAGAGCGCATCGATACCTTTGGCCGCTTCCGGCGTCGAGCCGCTGGTGACCTTGACGATCGTTTGCAACCGATGCTCCCGGTCGCCCGGGTTGATGCGCTCGGGACTGTAGCCGAGGAAGAACCCCTCATTGTAGCGCAGGCCCGAATGTTTCTCGATCAGCGGAGCGCACACCTCTTCCGTGCAGCCGGGGTAGACCGTCGATTCGAAGATCACCACCGCGCCTGGCGAGATGACCTCACCGACCAAAGTCGATGCCATGATCAGCGGTTTCAGATCCGGACGGTTGGCCCTGTCGATCGGCGTCGGAACCGTGACGATGAAAATCCCGCAATCGCGCAGATCGGCCTTGTCGGTGGTGAATGTCAGCCGCGACGCGGCACTGATCTCATCGCTGCTGGCTTCCAGCGTATGGTCGTCGCCACGCTTCAGCGCGTCCACCCTCGGCTGGTTGATGTCGAAGCCGACGACATGCCTGGTGACGCCGAAGGCGACCGCCAGCGGCAGACCGACATAGCCAAGCCCGATGATTGCTATTTTCCTGGAGGCGAGATCCATCTGCTTCCTGCGCTTGCTATTCCAGAGCCATGCTTCGCATTGGTCATCTCGCACCAAAGCCGGTAAGCATCGTTTTCATTGTCTTGAGAGTTATCAAAACATCCAGCCAAGGCGAAAAGTTCTTTATGTAATAGAAATCATAGTGCAATTTTTCCATAACGTCATCGACAGCAGCCACATGCCCCTGATTTACTTGTGCCCACCCGCTTATGCCTGGCCTGACGATATGTCTGTAGCGATAGAATGGCAGCTCAGCCTCGTACCACTGTGACAGCACGACAGCTTCCGGTCGCGGTCCGATCCAACTCATTTCGCCACGCAGGATGTTGATGACCTGCGGCAGTTCGTCGATCCTGGATTTTCGCAGAAAACGCCCGACTCGGGTGATGCGATCATCGTCGTGCCTAGTGATCGCCCTCTCCTTGTCGCTGCCGGCGCCAGAGTGCTGGCGCATCGAGCGAAACTTGTAGACCGTGCAGATCTTGCCCCGGTAGCCCATGCGTTGCTGGCGAAACAGCGCGGGACCATCGGAATCCAGCCGGATCAGCAGCGCAATCAACGCCAGAACGGGGGAAAGAACGATAGTCAAGACAAGTGCCGAGACCCAGTCGACCGCCTGCTTGATCTTGAGGTAGGCCTGGTTCGGATTGAGCGAACCAAGCGTGTTTTCCGACAGGTGCTCGATCTCGACCCGACCGGTCAGCGACTCGCTGACCTGCTTGACGTGGTATACGGGCGTTCCCGAAAGGGCCCGATCCGCGATGTATCGTTCCCACTCCGCGCCAAGATCGGCACGCAGATCAACGACCACGCCGCTGGCTCTTTCGATTATCGTACTGGTCGACTTGATCCAAAACCAATGCACACCCGGTAATGTCTTGAGGCGCTCGACATCTCCGCCGGGAATCACGACGAGCCGGTACGGATCGAGACGCCGCGTCAACAGGCTCAGGCCGAAATACCAGAGCGTGGACTGCGTAAAACTGGCGGCGGCCTGAAACCGGCTGTACTCGAACCGAAAAAAGAAGATGGTCAGGAAAACAGCCCCGTAGGACAGGGCAAATGTCGGCAAGATGTAACTTGCGGCGGCCACGCCCGGGAAATTTCCGATGCGGCGATAAGATAAGAAGCCCACAAGGTGAGCGATGACCGCAGCGGCTACTGTTACCTGAAGATTGGCCGAATAGATAAATTCAGGATTGAAGACAATCCGGATAATCGCCGGCGCAAAAATCGCGAATGTCAGTCCGCCAAGCAGTTGAAACCGAATCCTGAACAGGAAGTGCCGGCTTCCGACGATAGTCGACGCTGCGACATTCAATGTCTTCCCCCCTTCCCCAAGGCTGCCGTGTCGGCGACAGACCAGCGCGATAGTGGATCTGACCTGCTCGCGCACAAAAGCGAATCGGACGTCTCGCCCCCCGGCGATTCGATACAGTCGGAGACCAAGAGCTACGACAGCGCGGCTGCGCCAGCAAGCATCTATTTCTCAGATCAACAGTGCGGGAAATTTTTGATCAACAGCATTGTTTGATGCAATTGAAAAGCTACCGTCTGCAACGCACCAACGCCGAACGGTAGGGCCAATAATGCGATGTAATTTCCAGCACGGCTTCAGCGATCGATCCGTTGGCAAGTCGCTTGGGAGTTGGGCCGATCGGTTTCGAAGCCGCCGCATTCTGGGGCACGGCTTTGCTTAATCGATTGTAGTGGCCGGGCGGCTTTACCGACGCCTTGCCTTTCGCACTGCAGCATCATATCGCTCCAAGGACGGACCGGCGGAACTTTCCGTTTCGCCAATCTTTCCAATCTCCTGCAACCGGAGAGCGATGCATGACCAAATGGGTTTTCACCTTTGGCGATGGTGCGGCGGAGGGCCGTGCCAGCGACAAGAATCTCCTGGGCGGCAAAGGCGCCAACCTGGCCGAGATGTGCAGCCTGGGGCTGCCGGTGCCGCCGGGCTTCACCATCACCACGGAGGTCTGCAACGCCTACTACGCCAACGGCCGTATTTATCCGGCCGGGTTGGAAGCCGATGTCGCGGTCGCGCTCGATCACATCGGCCGGCTGACCGGTCGTCGGTTCGGCGACCCGTCGAAACTGCTGCTGGTGTCGGTGCGTTCCGGCGCTCGCGCCTCGATGCCCGGCATGATGGACACCGTCCTCAATCTCGGCCTGAACGACGAGACGGTCGAGGCGCTGGCCGCCGATTCCGGCGATGCGCGCTTTGCCTATGACAGCTACCGCCGCTTCATCCAGATGTATTCCGATGTCGTCATGGGTCTCGACCACGAAGTGTTCGAGGAAATCCTGGAGGACCAGAAGGGCGGGCTCGGGCACGAGCTCGACACCGAACTGACGGCGCTCGAATGGCAGGGCGTCATCGCGCTCTACAAGGCCAAAGTCGAGGAAGAGCTTGGCAGGCCGTTTCCGCAGGATCCGCACGAGCAGCTCTGGGGCGCGATATCAGCCGTGTTCTCGAGCTGGATGAACAACCGCGCCATCACCTATCGCCGCCTGCACGATATTCCCGAAAGCTGGGGCACGGCGGTCAACGTCCAGGCCATGGTGTTCGGCAATATGGGCGAAACCTCGGCCACCGGCGTTGCCTTCACGCGCAACCCGTCGACCGGCGAAAAGATGCTCTATGGCGAGTTCCTGGTGAACGCGCAGGGCGAGGACGTCGTTGCCGGCATCCGCACGCCGCAGAACATCACCGAAGCGGCGCGTATCGCAGCAGGCTCGGACAAGCCGTCGCTGCAGAAGCTGATGCCTGACGCGTTCCAGTCCTTCGTCACCATCTCCGATAGTCTGGAGAAGCACTACCGCGACATGCAGGATCTCGAATTCACCATCGAGCGCGGCAAATTGTGGATGCTGCAGACCCGCTCCGGCAAGCGCACCGCCAAGGCGGCGCTGAAAATTGCCGTCGAGATGGCGCGCGACAGGCTGATCACGAAAGAGGAAGCCGTTGCCCGTATCGACCCGGCCTCGCTCGACCAGTTGCTGCATCCCACCATCGACCCCAAGGCCGCGCGCGACGTCATCGGCATCGGACTGCCGGCCTCGCCCGGTGCCGCTACCGGCGAGATCGTCTTTTCCTCAGGCGATGCTGAGGACTTGAAGACGCAGGGCCGCAAGGCGATCCTGGTGCGCATCGAAACCAGCCCCGAAGACATCCACGGCATGCATGCGGCGGAAGGCATCCTGACCACGCGCGGCGGCATGACCAGCCACGCCGCGGTGGTGGCGCGCGGCATGGGCAAGCCTTGCGTCTCGGGTGCCGGCTCGCTGCGTGTCGACTACAAGGCCGGCACGCTGATGGCGATGGGCTCTACCTTCCGCAAGGGCGACATCGTCACCATCGACGGCGGCAATGGCCAGGTGCTGAAGGGCGCCGTGCCGATGCTGCAACCCGAACTTTCCGGCGATTTCGCCGCCATCATGGAGTGGGCGGACGCGGTCCGCCGCATGAAGGTGCGCACCAATGCCGAAACGCCGCTCGACGCGCGCATGGCGCGCTCCTTCGGCGCCGAGGGCATCGGCCTTTGCCGCACCGAACACATGTTCTTCGACGGCGACCGCATCGTCGCCATGCGCGAGATGATCCTGGCGGACACCGAAAAGGACCGGCGCGCCGCGCTGGCCAAGCTTCTGCCCATGCAGCGCTCGGACTTCCTCGAACTGTTCGAGATCATGGCCGGCCTGCCGGTGACGATCCGCCTACTCGATCCGCCGCTGCACGAATTCCTGCCCAAGACCGAGGAGGAGGTGGCCGAGGTCGCCGCCGCCATGAAGGTATCGCCGGACAAGCTCAGGCAGCGCACCGAGGCGCTGCACGAATTCAACCCGATGCTCGGCCATCGCGGCTGCCGCCTGGCCGTCTCCTACCCCGAGATCGCCGAAATGCAGGCGCGGGCCATTTTCGAGGCGGCCGTGGAGGCCGGCAGGAAGGCCGGCGCCCTGGTGGTCCCCGAGATCATGGTGCCGCTCGTCGGCCTTGTGAAGGAGCTCGACTACGTCAAGGCGCGCATCGATGCGGTTGCCAAGAGCGTCATGGAGGAAACCGGCGTCAAGATCGACTATCTCACTGGCACAATGATCGAGCTCCCCCGCGCCGCGATCCGTGCCCATGTCATCGCGGAGTCAGCCGAATTCTTCTCCTTCGGCACCAACGACCTGACCCAGACGACCTTTGGCATCTCGCGCGACGATGCGGCCTCGTTCCTGGAAACCTACCGCCAGAAGGGCATTATCGATCAGGACCCGTTTGTCTCGCTCGACATCGAGGGCGTCGGCGAACTGGTGCGCATGGCCGCGCAAAAGGGCAAGGCGACGCGGCCAGACATCAAGCTCGGCATCTGCGGCGAACATGGCGGCGATCCGGCCTCGATCCGCTTTTGCGAAGAGGTCGGCCTCGACTACGTATCCTGTTCGCCCTATCGCGTGCCGATCGCCAGGCTGGCGGCCGCGCAGGCAGCGGTGCTGGTTGCGAAGACAGGCCGCGCATAGGGTCCATCCAGCTTACCGTTTTGTAAGGCAATTCACGCGAACGTGCTGGCGGCGTCGTGTAATCTCGACATTGTTCCTGCCCAATTTGCGGCCGTCCGCAAATTGCTCCCGGAAACAGATGCTGCAGATTTCTCCCGCGCCGCTCCGCTCGATCCTGGTCATTCAAACCAAGTTCATAGGAGATCTCGTCCTCGCCTCGGCGCTCGCCAAGAACCTGCGGCTCGAGTTCCCCGGCGCCAGCATCGTCTTTCTGTGCGAGGCTCGCTTCGAAAGCTTCGTCATGGCCCATGGTATCGCTTCCGAGGTGGTCGCATTCAGGCGCGACCGCATGCGCGGAACGCCGTTGGAGCGCGGGAAGGAGCTTTACGCGATGGTGCGGGCGTTGCGCCGCTTCCGATTCGACCTGACCATCGACCTGAGCGATTCGAAGACGTCGCGCATCGTCACCGGGCTCGTCAACGCCAAGACCCGTGTCGGTTACAATCCTTCCGAAAGACCTTTGCGTATGCTGGAGCGGCAGCCCGCCAACGTCTTTGCCAAGCCCTACGGCTTTGATGGCGAGCATTTCCTGTACCGCTACCTCTCGCCGCTCGAAGCGCTCGGCATTGAACTTCGCACGGTGATTCCGAACCTTCAGCCGCTGCCATTGGAGACGGCGAAAGCATTGGCGCTGCTGGATAAGCACCATCTGCGGCCAAATGCCTTCATCGCCGTGCATGCGGGTGCAAGCTTCGAGGGGCGACGTTGGCAGCCGGAGCGGTTTGCAGCAGCGATCGTCGAGATTGCCGGCGAGACCGGCCTGGACGTCGTGCTGGTGGGCGGCCCGGACGAGCGCGAGATCGCCGAACGCATCGTCGCCAGGACCGCGCCGTCGGTCGTCAATCTCGTCGGTGACCTTTCGCTTGAAAGCCTGCTGGCGGTGCTGAAACAGGCCCGGCTGTTTCTCGGCAATGAGAGCGGCCCGATGCACATGGCCGCGGCCACCGGGACCCCGGTTGTCGGGCTGTTCGGTCTGACGGAGCCGTCGCGCTGGGGTCCCGTTGGCGTGCCCAGCATCTCGCTCCAGCCGCCGATGCCTTGCGCCTGCATGGCCGAGGACCTTTGCCGCGCGCCGGATCCCAGCAAGGCATGCTGCGTCTGGGGCCTGGAGGTCAAGCCTGTGGTCGACGCGGTGCGCGAGGTTCTTTCGCGCACCGAAATGCAGCTGGAATGCGTCATCTGAGATCATGGGTCGCATGCACGACTCTCGACGCGGTGGAATGACCCCTTCGCCGCAGGCACGGTCACATTGTCGCGTGGAGCGCTTTTCTGCTATGCATCATCCTGATTTCCGCCTTCATGCGGGTCTTTGGGATGCCTGCTTGAAATGACGGGTCAGGAAATCGGTTTGATGCGCCTGCTGCAAAAAAATCTCTGGATGATCGCCATGTCGTTGGCGATGGCATCCGCCGGCCATGCCGCGCCGCTCGTCGAGCCGACGCTGCACATCAGGCCGCAGGCGAGCGGCGCCGGCCGTGTGGCACTCACGCTCGATGCCTGCGGCGGACAGACCGACAGCCGGATCCTTTCGGCGCTGGTGGACAACAAGATCCCCGCCACCATTTTCGTGACCGGCATCTGGCTGAAGCGGAACGCCGCCGCCGTCGAGATCATGCGGGCGCATCCCGATCTGTTCGAACTGGAAAATCACGGCGGTCACCACATCCCGGCGGTCGACACGCCGCGGAAAATCTACGGCATCCGCAGCGCCGGCAGCCCGGATGCGGTGCTGGCCGAGGTCGAATCGGGAGCCGCCGCTCTTGCCGGGACCGGCGAGCCGGCGCCGAAATGGTTTCGTGGCGCAACCGCCGAATACAGCCCGTCGGCAATCGCCATGATCCGCAAGCTTGGCTTCAAGGTCGCGGGATTCTCGATAAACGGCGACGGCGGCTCCTTGCTCGGCGCCAAGGAAACCGCGCGGCGCATCGCGGCGGCCAAGGACGGCGACGTCATTATCTCGCACATCAACCAGCCGACCCATGCGGCAGGCGAAGGCGTGGTGCAGGGGCTGCTGGCGCTCAAGGCCAAGGGCTTGACCTTTGTGCGGCTCGACGATGCCGAGGGCATCGGCAATAACGGCACCACGGAGTGAGTGGCCAGCCGAGCGTATCCCGCTTCGGCGTTGGCTCAGTCCGGTTTGGCTTCGATCGTGACCTTGCTGGCGTAGAATGCGCCGTGGTTGCCGATTTCAGCCATCTCGTCGAAAGGCCGTTCATAGGCCCACATGGCGTTCTGGCCGGTCTCGCCGGCAGGCAGCACGCTCCAATAGCTTGCATCGCCCTTGTAGGGGCAATGGGTCGAGTGGTCGGTGCGGCCAAGCTTGCCGAAATCGATGTCGGCGAACGGAATGTAGAAGGCCGCCGGATAGGGAGCTTCGGTCAGCACCTTGGCCTTCGCTGTTGAAGCGATGACCACGTCTCCGGCGCGCACGGTAACGGTGCCGGCATAGGGCTCGATGGTGATGATTTTGTCCGGGTTGCGTTGGAAACCGGGTGCGGGGTTGGCGATCTGATCCATGCGGCGGCTCTCCTTGCGTCGACTTTGAGATGTGTCGCGCAAACGCATTGTTCAAGGCCTGCCGTCGCCATGCAACACGCAAACACCTCCCCAGGCCGGCACTGCCGGATCGCGCCTCCGAATATCCTCGATACTTGTCGTCAGCTGTCAGGCAGCGGCCTTGAACACGTCCATGAGACCGGCATAGGCGGCAGCGATACCGGCGACCGGGTTGCTGCTTCTCGATACGGTCTCGACCTTCAGGGAACCACCGCCGGTCGGCAAGGTGAGCAGCAGGAACTGGCGGTTTCCGCCATCGCCGACTGACGCGGCTGCGACGTGCTGGTCCTCGCCCTGGTTCTGGACGCACATCTTGAACAGCAACGTGCCGCCGACCGCTTCCAGCGCGCCGCCGACAACTTCAACAAATTCATCTTCGGAAACAGTCTTTGTGTCCGGCACCAGATCGGCCAGACTTTCGGCAAGCGTACTCTCGAGAGCCTTGTCGTCGAGCTGCGCGTCCATGCGAACCTCTTTCAGTCGCCAATCGCACCCCTTTGCCCGTTAACGAAGCTTAACGCCGACGATGGCCGGATTGTGGCGGTTGTTCCCAATGCAGTGCTCGGCCGTATTGGCGGCTGGACAATCCGTCGGTTCGCTCCACAATGGGACAAAAAGCACAACGCAAAAGCGTGAGGGAGGACCGAATGCTGGGACTGATGCAGGAATGGCCGCTGCTTTGCCATAAGCTCATCGACAATGCCGAGCGGCAGCATGGCGTGCGCGAGATCGTGTCACGCTCGATCGAGGGGCCGATCGTGCGCACCACCTACGCCGACATCCATCGTCGCGCCCTGAAGGTCGCCCAGCGGCTGGAGCGCGACGGCTATGGGTTGGGCGACCGCATCGCGACGCTGGCCTGGAACCCCGCCCGCCACATCGAGGCCTGGTACGGCATCATGGGCATCGGCGCCATCTACCACACGCTCAATCCGCGGCTGTTTCCCGAGCAGATCGTCTGGATCATGAACCATGCCGAGGACAAGGCAGTCTTCGTCGACCTGACTTTCGTGCCGCTGCTCGAGAAGATCGCCGGCGCCGTCAAGTCGCTGAAACAGGTGATCGTGCTGACCGACAAGGCACACATGCCGCAGACGACGTTGCCCAATGTGGTCGCCTATGAAGAGTGGCTTGAGGAGGCGGATGGCGACTTCGCCTGGAAGACCTTCGACGAAAGCACCGCCGCAGGCATGTGTTACACCTCCGGGACCACGGGCGATCCCAAGGGCGTCGTCTACAGCCACCGTTCGAACGTGCTGCACGCCATGATCGCCGCCATGCCCGACGCCATGGGGTTGTCGTCGCGCGACACGATCCTGCCTGTCGTGCCGATGTTTCACGCCAATGCCTGGGGCCTTGGCCAGAGCGGGCCGATGATCGGCGCCAAGCTGGTCATGCCCGGCTGCAAGATGGACGGCGCCTCGATCTATGAATTGCTCGATACCGAGAAGGTGACCTTCAGTGCGGCCGTGCCGACCGTCTGGATGATGCTGCTGCAGCATCTGGAGGAGACCGGCAAGAAGCTTCCCTATCTCAATAAGGTCGTCATCGGCGGCTCGTCCTGCCCGCGCGCGATCATGACGAAGTTTCAGCAGAACTACGATGTCCAGGTCATCCATGCCTGGGGCATGACCGAAATGTCGCCGCTCGGCACGCTGTGCACCCTGAAGCCGGACTATGCTGGTCTTGAGGGCGAAGCCCGGCTCGATGTCCAGCAGAAACAGGGCTATCCGCCGTTCGGCGTCGAAATGAAGGTGACCGACGACGACAACAATGCGCAACCCTGGGACGGCAAGACATTTGGCCGCCTGAAAGTGCGTGGGCCGGCCGTTGCCCGTGCCTATTATGGCGGCGCCGGCGTGGAGCAGTTCGACGGGGATGGCTGGTTCGATACCGGCGACGTCGCCCACATCGACGCCGGCGGCTATATGCAGATCACCGATCGCGCCAAGGACGTCATCAAGTCCGGCGGCGAATGGATTTCGACCATCGACCTCGAGAACCTGGCTGTCGGCCATCCCGATGTCGCCGAGGCGGCAGCCATCGGCGTCCACCATTCGAAATGGGGCGAACGGCCGCTGCTGGTCGTCGTCCGCAAACCGGGCAAGGAACCGAGCAAGGCTGATATTCTCGACTTCATGGACGGCAAGGTGGCCAAATGGTGGATGCCGGACGATGTCGCCTTCGTCGGTGAAATTCCGCACACCGCCACCGGCAAGATCCAGAAGATCACCTTGCGCCAGCAGTTCAAGGATTATCGCCTGCCGACGGATTGACGCGATGTCGCATGTTTCGGCTTCATGGCATCGCAAAAAGGTTCTAAGTCTCCGTTCGGGTTGGGGTGGTGCGGCAATCGATGGCAAGTATTCCTGAACGGCAAACGTCGAGGGCGGCCGGATGGTCGCGGCGCACGGCCGCTTTTTCGTTGGTGCTGCTGCTGACGGTCTTTGTCGGCCATCGCTTCGATCTCGTCGAAACACCTGTCTTTCTGTGGGTGCTCGGCATTGTCGCGCTGCTGGCGGCGATGGCGCTGTTGTTTGCCGGGTTTGCCTTTTCGCGGCTCTGGAATTTCGGCGACCGCGGCGGTCGCGACCTGACGGTCGGCGCGCTGCTGGCGCTGCTGGTGCTCGCACCCTACGGCGTCGCCGCCTACTGGGCGACGATCTATCCGCCGCTCAGGGATATCTCGACGGATTTCGACGAACCGCCGGCGCTGGACGTGAGCGACCGCACGAAGGATATGAACGTGCTTGCGCCGTCGACGCCTGGGGAACAGCGGCTGCAGACCGATAGCTATCCGCTGGTCAGCGCACGCAGCTACGACCTGCCGTTCGAGACTGTCGTCAATGCTGTCGAAACCGTACTCGATCGGCGCGACTGGGATCTATCGGAACCCTATCCTGATCTCGCCGGGCAAAGCGAGGTGACCATCACCGCCGTCGCCAAGGGCTTCGTGATCGGCCTTCCCGCCGATGTGGCGATCCGCGTGACGGACGATGGCGATACGGTCATCGTCGACATGCGGTCGGCGTCCCGCTACGGTCGCTACGACCTTGGCGACAATGCCGCGCGTATTGTCGATTTCCTTGCCGAGCTCGACCAGGAAGTCGCCGGTCAGGTTGGCGCCGCGCCGGCAGAGTGAGGCACGGGCACTTGGCAGTGGGCTGCGTTGCCTATCCGGCCGGCGTGAAAATGCCGTCGATGGCCGGTGCGGCATCGGTCACAACCAGACCGCGCGCCGTCAGATCCTCGAGATGGGCAAGCACCGACAATCCGGCGGCGCCATGCAGCCGCGGATCGGTATCCCTGTAGATCGCCCTGACCATGTCGGGAATCGTCCGGTCGCCTTCTCTGACCCGCTGCAGGATGGCGCGCTCGCGCATCTTGCGGTGCGTCTTCAGCCCGCGCATGAAAGCGCGCGGCGCCGTCACCGGCCCGCCATGTCCGGGCAGCAGCAAGCGGTCCTCGCGGTCGATCAGCCGGTCCAGCGAGGCCATGTAATCGGCCATCGCTCCATCCGGCGGGGCGACGATGGAGGTTGCCCAGGCCATGACATGATCGGCCGAAAACAGGATGCCGGTTCCTTCCAGCGCGAACGCCGCATGATTGGCGGTGTGGCCCGGGGTCAGAACCGTCCTGATCGACCAGCCGTCGCCATCGACCGCCTCGCCGTCGGAAAGGGCGATGTCGGGAACGAAAGCCATGTCTGCACTGGCGTCGAGCGCATTGGTCTCGCCGATGTGCAGGGCTCTTGCCGGCCGGTGCGGCCCCTCGGCCAGCACGATGGCGCCGGTGCGCTCTTTCAGCCGGGCCGCCAGCGGGGAGTGGTCGCGATGCGTATGGCTGACGAAGATATGGCTGACCGGCCGGCCTGCGATCACCTCGAGCAGGGTCCGCAGATGCGCCTCGTCATCCGGCCCCGGATCGATCACCGCCAGCGTATCGCGGCCAACAATGTAGCTGTTGGTGCCGTGAAAGGTGAAGGGGCTTGGATTGCGGGCCGTGATGCGCTGGACATCGGGGGCGACGCTCACCCCCTGGCCATAGAGGGGGTCGAAACCGGTATCGAACTTCAGTGCCATGCATCGGTGCCTTGTTTCGGGAAACGGCAAAACCGATTGCCGCATAACACGCAAGCCAATATAGGAGGAGGTGAGGCCGCGAACATCTGATAGCGGCAATCGGATTGGGGAAATACCATGGCAATTGCAACTACGATGCGTCCGCTTGTTTCTCTGGCTCTGCCGCAAAATGGCGCGGCGCGGCTGGCAACGCAGCTTTTCCTGGCCATCGCCGGAACGCTTGTGCTGACCCTGTCGGCCAAGACCAAGGTGATGCTCGGGCCAGTCGACATTTCGATGCAGACGCTGGCCGTGCTGCTGATCGCCGCCGCCTTCGGCATGCGTCTCGGCGTCGCCACCCTGCTGCTCTACATGGCGGAGGGCGCCATGGGCTTCCCCGTCTTCCAGAGCACGCCTGAAAAGGGTCTCGGCATTGCTTACATGCTCGGCTCGACCGGCGGCTATCTCGCCGGCTTCGTGGTCATGGCGGCAATTGTCGGCTGGGCGGCGGATCGCGGCTGGGACCGCCATCCGATCAAGCTTTTCAACGCCATGCTGGTTGGCGAAGTCGTCATGATGGCGATGGGCTTTGCCTGGCTGGCGCTGCTCATCGGTCCGGAAAAGTCGTGGCAGTTCGGCGTCGTGCCGTTCATCGTCGGCGACCTGATCAAGGTGGCTCTCGCGGCAAGCCTGGTGCCGGCCGTCTGGACGCTGCTGAAGCGCGGCTGAAAACTCGCGATCGAGGAAACGGCCAGGGGCAATCAAACCCCTGGCTGGAGCGGCGCGACTGGCGGATTTCGGCCTGATGCCGCCAAGGAGTATCACTCAGGTTTCCGCAAACGGCTTCGGAAACAGCACGTCCATCGTGCACGAGGTGCTGCCTTGAGGCAGCGAACAACCCGCGCGCTATGCCTGCGATGCGCTTGAACGCGAAGGAACTGAACGTTGCCGCCGTGTCGCAACTTACAGTCCGGTTGAAAGACGATCGCCATCTGCCCCTTTGGCCAGCCATACTGGCAAGGCTGCAGGTACGGTTATGGGCCGCCCTTCATTTGCTGGCCAAGGAACATTTTGCAGCAATCCGAAGCTGTTCCTGCCTGAAAGGCGTGAGCTCGACAGAAGCAAGTTATGACGAGGTCGCCGTCACGCCGACGCCAGGATGCGGCAAAAAGACTTGCCATGTCGGGGATTCTGGAGTAGAACATACCATGAACAAAGAGGTGGCTATGAAACTGTCCGGAAAACTCGACTACCTGGAAATGCCGGCTACGGGCGGGACGCTGGACCGGCTGAAGGCCTTCTACAGTGCCGCCTTTGCCTGGTCGTTCACTGACTATGGGCCGACCTATTCGGCCTTTGCCGAAGGCCTGGACGGGGGTTTTCAAGCCGACGCCGCCGAAGCGCCATCAAAGCCGCTGCCGGTGCTCTACAGCAGGGATCTGGAGGCGACCCTCGACGCTGTCGAAAACGCCGGCGGCACGGTCGTCAAGCCGATCTTCGCGTTCCCTGGCGGCCGCCGTTTCCACTTTGCCGATCCGGCCGGCAACGAGATGGCGGTGTGGTCCGAATAGCCAGATCGTGCCCTCTGCGGCGTTGCTTTTGCTGCCCAAACAGGCGTTCTCACCACCCTTCATGGGCATTGTGCTTTTTGGCTGCTCTGCTAATAACGCGCCGCACAAGCGACTCTGACGGCAATTGGGGCGTCGCCAAGTGGTAAGGCATCGGTTTTTGGTACCGACATTCCCAGGTTCGAATCCTGGCGCCCCAGCCAAACTGGATCCCTGTGGATAGTTTCCCCTTGATGGCGCACCAACGGTGCGACTGTATATCCAGTGCCACCTCTTTCTCCAACGCCGATGGGCGGTAGCATGGGTTCTTGTTCAGAGCGCAGGAACGAGAACGTTCGTAGAAAACGCCCTCTCCATCACATCCAGGAAAGCGCGAACCTTCGCACCGACAAGACGCCGCGAGCTTTGCAGCGCCCAGATTTCGACAGACGGACCGGCGTGGGTTCCCCAGCAAACGAGCCGACCCGCCTCGATATCGCCCGCGACAAGAAGCTTCGGAAGCAATGCCGCTCCCGCACCTGCGAGAACGGCCTCGCGCACCATCAGCAGGGAAGAGAAGCGCAGGATGGGCTCGGGTTTGAAAAGGACTTCGTCCTCAACACCGGATTTCATGCGCCAAACAACGTTCAGCGAAGTCGCGCTCAGCAAGACCGCCTTTACGGGAGCCGGTTCACCGCCCGGCGCCGGCTGAGGGAGCGGCATGTCCGGTGGGGCGACAATCAGGCGCTCGTCATTGAGAAAACGGCGACCGATGAGCCGTTCATCCGGTGAAGGATCGATTCGGATAACAAGGTCATAGCCTTCCTCGACCGGATCGACCTTGCGATCCTCGGCAACGATCTCAAGCTTGACCTCGGGATAGGCGAGAGCGAAACGGGTGCCGATCCTGGGAAGCGCCACATGCGCGAAAACCACGGGAGCGCTCACCCGCAGCCTGCCTCTCGGGGTGGACGCACCCAAGACGATCGCCTCCCCGGCTTCCGCGATTTCCGACAGCAATCCATCGGTGCGCTCGTGAAGCGCCCGCCCTTCGTCTGTCAGCCGCAAACTTTGGGATCCACGCTCGATCAGCCTCACGCCAAGGCTATGTTCGAGTTCGCTCACATGGCGCGACAATGTCGCCTTGGATCGCCCGGAGAGGCGACCGGCTCGGCCGAAACCGCCATGGGTGGCAACGAGGTTGAAGTCCGCCAGAGCTTCGAGATCCATAGGATGGGTGTTCCAATATCGAGACAGGCTGTCCCGAACATGGCATCTTCTACTCATGATTGGAACGCGTATCTTTCTCTCGACACGCACAAACATCATAAGGAGTTTTCACAATGGCTATTTTGGTAACCGGCAGCACCGGGACGATCGGCTCCCAAGTCCTGGCCCACCCGCAGGGACGCAACGTCGAGATCCGCGCCTTGACTCGCTCGCCTGAGACGGCACAACTGCCATCAGGTGTAAAGGCGGTGCGCGGTGATCTCGCCGACCCGGATTCGCTACGATCCGCGCTGGAAGGCGTCAGCACATTGTTCCTGCTCGCCCCGAATGTCGCGGACGAATTGACCCAGGCCATGCTTGCGCTGACGGTGGCTCGCGAGGCCGGCGTCAAGGGCATCGTCTATCTCTCGGTATTCGGCGGCGAGCCCTATGCCGACGTTCCGCATTTCGCGGGCAAGTACACGGTCGAGCGGATGATCGAGGCGCTCGACCTGCCGGCGACAGTTCTGCGTCCCGCCTATTTCATCCAGAACGATCTTCGTCAGAAGGACGTGCTTCTGAAGGCCGGCGTCTATGGCGCGCCGATCGGCGCGAAGGGTATCTCGATGGTCGATATCAGAGATATCGGCGAGGCCGCCGCGATCGAGCTGGTTCGCCGTGAGCAGGCAGCGACGCCGCTCGGCCGCGAGACCTATGCGTTGGTCGGTCCGGACAGCCTGACCGGCGAAGGTATCGCCACCATCTGGAGCGAAGCCCTCGGCCGCGCGATCCGCCATGGCGGCGATGATCTTGTCGTGATGGAGCAGCGCATGAAGACCATGCTGCCCGCCTGGCACGCGCTCGACCTGCGCCTGATGTTCAGCCGGTATCAGACAGAAGGCGCGGTGGCGACCCCTGACGACATCGAGCGCTTGACCAAACTGCTCGGCCACGCCCCCCGCTCCTATTCCGCTTTTGCCAGGGATGCCGCGGCGCAGTGGGCGAAGGGCTGAACCTGCATCCCTACCCCCAACCAAGGAGACCAAACAATGACGACGATCCAACCTCTCTTGCCTGAAGATGCACCGGCCGTGACCGCGATGCGACAGGCCGCTTCGGCCCACAAGGGCGAGCCGATGGGCCCTGACGCGCGGCCGATATTCGACGCCATGTTCGCCGCCACACCCGCCGCTGCGGATGTGCGGGTTGAGCCTGCGACGGTCGGGGCATTGCGGGCTTCTGGCTGCGGCTGCCGAACGCACGACCGGGCGCACGCATGCTCTATATTCATGGTGGCGGCTATGTGCTCGGCTCAGCCGAGGCGCTCGCCAATTTCGCGGGCCAGATCGCCGCACGCGTTGGCGCCGATATCTTTGTCCCCGATTACCGGCTCGCGCCCGAGCACCCGTTCCCGGCAGCGATCGACGATGCGGTCGCCGCCTATCGCGGTCTCGTTGCGGAGGGTGCCGAACGGATCGTGGTTGTAGGCGACTCCGCAGGCGGCGGTCTAACGCTGGCGCTGCTGTCGATCCTCGCTGCCGACAAGACAAAGGGCTTGGTGCAACCGGTCGGGGCTGCGGCGATGTCGCCCTGGACCGACCTGGCGCTCACCGGCGACAGCATCGAGACGCGGGCAGAGGCGGATCCGATCTTCACGCGCGGCGTGCTCCAGAGCTTTGCGGACATGTATCTTCAGGGCCAGGATGCCACGAACCCCAAGGCGTCGCCGCTCTATGCGCAGCTCCGCGGCCTGCCGCCGATCCGCATCGACGTCGGCGACGACGAATTGCTGCTCGCCGACTCCATCCGCTACGCCGACCGGGCGCGGGCGGCAGGCGTGGAGGTCACGCTGTCGGTCTGGGAGGGCATGCCGCATGTCTTCCAGTCCTCCCTCGGCCAGTTTCTCGCAGCCGAGCAGTCCGTGAACGCCATCGGTGACTTCATCCGCCAGCGGCTAACCGATTCTTCTCCGTCCATCAGCACGCCTTCGGAGGTTTGACATGAAAATTCTGGTATTAGGCGCCACTGGCGCAACCGGCCGGCTGATTGTGCGCAAGGCCCTCGCAGAGGGTCACGATGTCGTAGCCCTCGTTCGCTCCAAGGCAAAGGCCGAGGACCTCGCCGGAGCCGAGCTCGTCGAAGGCGACGCCCGCGATCCCGCCGCGCTGACCCGCGCCATCGCGGGTTGTGATGCCGTTGTCAGTTCATTGGGCACCGCCATGAGCCCGTTCCGAGAGGTTACCATGCTCTCGACGGCGACGCGCGCGCTGGTCGGCGTCATGGAGCGGCAGAACATCCGTCGTTTGGTGTGCATCACTGGCCTCGGGGCCGGCGACAGCCGCGGCCATGGCGGCTTCTTCTTCGACCGGCTGCTCCTGCCCCTGATGCTGCGGAAGGTCTATGAAGACAAAGATCGCCAGGAAGATGCCATCCGGAGCAGCGCGCTCGACTGGACCATCGTTCGACCGATGGTGCTCAACGACAAGCCGGCGCGCGGCCGCATCAAGGCGGTGACCGACCTTTCAGGCGTACATGGCGGGACGATCGCGCGAGCCGATGTCGCGGATTTCGTCGTTCAGCAACTCACTACGGATACGTGGATGCGCAGATCGCCGCTGATCACTTGGTGAAAGCGCCCTAGCTAGTGCTGTGTCCGTGGCCAGTTGCTTCGCCCAGCTGTTCCACCACCATTTCGATGAAGCTCTTCAGCTTCGGGGTTTGTCGCCGATCAGGGTGGAACAGCAGATGAATTGGACGCGGAGGCGTTTCGTAGTTCGGCAACACTCTGACGAGCCGCCCGGTCGCGAGGTGCGTGCGCACCGCCTCTTCCCCGATGAGCGCCAAGCCGAAACCTGCGAGCGCCGCCTCCAGCAACGAAGCGGGGCTGTTGACCTTGAGACGGCCGTGGACCAGGGCCTTTGAGGTGAGACCGTCCCGTACAAAGAGCCAGTCGCTGAACGTTGGCTCGGGCCAGTTACCGAAGAGCAGGCATTCATGATTGGCCAGATCCGATACGGTCGATGGCATCCCTCGCTCTTTTAGGTATGCAGGCGACCCGCAGGCGATAGTCTGAAAGGGTGCGAGCTCGATCGCTCCGAGGTTGGATTCTCCGAGAGGACCGATCCGGAACACCGCCTCAAACCCGTCGTCGATAAGGTCGACAAAGCGGTCGTTGAGAACCAGGTCGACATCGACACTGGGATGGCTGCTCAAATATCGTGCGACCACAGGTGTCACGCAGTGAGCTCCGAATGAAACCGGCGCGTTGACGCGCAAGAGCCCTCGCGGTTTGCCCCTGGCCTCATCAGCAATTGCATCCGCCCAGTCGACTTCGGCCAGCGCCACTTTGCACCGATCGTAGTAGGACTTGCCGATCACCGTCAGACTTTGCTTTCGGGTTGTGCGATTGAGCAGGCGTGCCCCCAAGCGTGCCTCCAGGTAGGTGACGTGCTTGGCCACCATCTGCGGTGAGATGCCGAGCGCCGATGCCGCCGTTGCAAAGGAGCCGCTTTCTGCCGCCTTCACGAATGCGGCCATGCTGGCGAGACGATCCATTCCACACTCCTGGTTGGGAGAGCCGGTTTCATGACGCCATTTATCGATAAAATGCAAGGGTCCATATAGCTTGTCTGCATTCTCAACCCACATCTTAGAAAGGCACAAACATGAAAATCGGCATTGTTGGCGCTGGCAATATCGGCAGCGCACTCACCCATCTCTTCCGGGCCGCAGGGCACGAGGTCACGATCGCCAATTCGCGCGGACCAGAGTCTTTGGCGGACCTGTCGGCGGAAACCGGCGCGCGGGCAGCTACGATGGAAGATGCTGTCCGCGGCCAGGAGGTCGTGGTCGTCTCCGTTCCTACAAACAAAATCCCTAGTCTGTCCCGCGAACTGTTCGCGTCCACGCCCGCCGACGTCGTCGTCATCGACACGACCAACTACTACCCACAGCAGCGCGATGGTCATCTGGCCGGAATTGAGGACGGGAGCACCGAAAGCGAATGGGTCGAGCAGCACCTTGGGCGTCCGGTGATCAAAGCCTTTAACACGATCGAAGCGACCCATCTCCAGCCGGGCGCCAAGCCGGCGGGCTCCGCGGACCGTATCGCTCTGGCGGTGGCGGGTGATGACGTCCGGACCAAGTCCAAGGCCATGGCGCTGATCGACGGGATCGGCTTCGACGCAGTGGACGCCGGCACTATCGCGGAATCCTGGCGTCAGCAGCCGGGCTCGCCCGGTTATCTCAAGGACTATGGCGTCCAGGGCGTCCGTAGCGCGCTCGCCGAGGCAAACCCCGAACGTCAGCCCGAGTGGCGCGCCACGCCCAACAGCCCCGGCACATACGACTCGCCGGCTTAGACGCCCTTGGTCCGCCACCATCCGCCCCACCACAGATGATCGATATCTGACGACCTCAGGGGGACCTTCGATGTTGTATTCGACTGCCATGGGAGCTTGACCGCCAGGGAAGAGGAGTTCCTTACAAAGCGTTCCGGTGTTGCCGTGGATATCGACCCGACCTTCGGCAATCTGGTCAGATCGATAATTTCATCGCGGCACAGTTTTGTAAGAGGCGTGCCTAGCCTGAGGATACTGCAAAAAATCGTCGACCTGGCCGTCGGCGGGCGGCTGCCGATAACCATCAGCCGTACCGCGCGGCTTTCCGAGGCCATCGCCCTGATCAGCGACCTGGAAGCCGGTAAGCGCGTTCCAGGCAAGGCGGTCATCGTGATGGATCGAGAGAATTGCTGAACGGGCCTTGTTCCGGATAAATTCGGATCAGCGCTGAAGTTTGAAAGGGGCGGCAAGCCTTATCCAGTCTAAGGTCTGGCGGCAAACAATGGCTTCGTACCGCCACAGTTCATCAATTCAGCAAGCCGGGTCGCAGTCACTGAAGCTAGAACGCACCAGTCCTCATTGGCGACACCTCGCCGAACGACGTACGGCCACTTTCGAAATCCCATAACTTCATGGAGAATTCCAATGACGCGAATACTGTTTGTCGGCCAGAAACCAGAAACCGTCGACTTCTCGGACCCGTCCTTGCCGCCCGGCTTCAACGCCGAAAAGATCAATGCCGGGATCGCTTTGGGGGTGGCTAAAATCGAGGAACGGGGCTGGCAGGGTGATACCTGCATGATCACGCCCGATGCCGCCGGATTTACCGCACTCAAAAGAGCGCTGAGCGACGCGACATACGATTGCGTGGTGATCGGTGGCGGCCTCAGGCTGCCGCCCAAGGCCCTACCCTTGTTCGAAACCGTCGTGAACATCATCCACAAGGCGGCGCCCAACGCCGCCATAGCCTTCAACACGAGACCCGAGGACACCGCGGAAGCCGCTGCCCGTCAGCTCCCCATGGGTTGACGGGCGCTCATTTCGGCTGTTCGCCGCGGTGTGAGGCAGAGTTACAAGAGCGGCATCGCGCCCGCGGCCGCGATGCTCTGCGCGAATCTGCCCGACATTCCCTCGTAGGCAGTGTTCGTCATCGAGATGACGGTTCTCTTCCTGGCGAAATCGATACCCCACCAGTTGCCATATGTTCCGCCCCAGGAAACCGATCCTTTGCTCCATTTGCTGCCGGTGGAAGCAGGGTCGATCAGGGCAGCGCCCAGCCAGGAAAAACCCCACCCCGGGCCCATTGCCTGAGCCTCCGCGTCAACTCTTGGCGTCCTCACCGCTTCACGCAGATCCTCGCCCAGGAAAGCGCCGGTGCGATACGCCTCAAGCAAAGTCAGGACGTCGCGCGGACGGCCAGCCATGCCCGCGCCGCCCGATGGCCAGGCTGTCGCGTCCCGAATGCGTTCCGGATCGAAGCGAACGCCGGGGCCCTCGATGTAACGCTGCGGCACCTCGACACCGACGGTCATCCGCATAGGCGCCGATGAACCATCGCGGTAGGGGACGGCAATATCCTCTTGGGGCCAATGAAAAGCGGCACCCAGTTGTAGTGGTTCGGTGACCAGGGCGCTGATCGCGCCGTCAAGCGTCGTGCCGGTGACGGCCTCAATCACGCCGCCCAGCACGTCCGTCGCGATGGAGTAGCGCCAGCCCTCACCGGGAATGCGATCCAACGGCACGCTGGCGATGCGGGCGAGATTTGCTTCGAGTGAGCCCCGGCTCTCATCAAGCCCATCAGACACTCCCGCACGGGCGTAAGGTCCATCGGCAGGTTGCTGGCTGCGGTAGTCCAATCCGGCCGTATGCGCCATCAACTGACCGATTCTGATGTCGGCGACCAAGCCATCGGCGAGACGAGGCGCAAATCCCGGCAGATATTTTGTCACCCTGTCATCAGGCGACAAATGTCGAGCCTCCATCAACTTCAAAGCGGCCATGGTTGTGAAGGCTTTCGTCACGGAAGCGAAGCGGAAGGGCGTCTCGATCTGCATCTGCCTGCCTGTCTCACGGTCAGCAAGGCCCGCCGCCCGCTCGTAAACGATCTTGCCATCTTGGGCGACGAGCACGACGCTACCAGCGATGCGGCCCTCTGCCAGTGCGTCCTCGATCGCAACATCCATGGCGTTTGCCAGGTTGTCCGGCAGTGCCTTCAGGGCCAAATCTTCGGTCATATCTGTAACTCCAAGTTGGAAATATGCCCCCTAGATGCGCCTCCTTGATCGTGAAGTTGAGATGGGCCATGCTTCATGGGTCTTGAAGCAAGAATTGACGATGGGACCCGATTTTTTCTCGCTGCTGCCGGCGTTCCGCATGGTCGCCACGACCGGAGGCTTCACCGCCGCCTCCGGCCGTTTGGGGATAACGCCATCTGCGGTCTCGCAGAAGATTCGCCAGATCGAGGCCCTTGTCGGAGTCCGGCTTTTCGAGCGCACAAGCCGCAGTGTCCGGCTGACCGAGGCGGGCCGCCTCCTGCTTGAAAACACGGACCGAGCGTTCGCCGACATCGCGGACGCACTCGATCGGGTTCGTATGGTTGGAAAGCGGCCGGCAGGAAATTTGCGGATCAACCTGTCACGGCTGGCGGCTCAGGTCTGCATCCTGCCGCGGCTGGCCGCCTTCGTGCGGCACTACCCGGACATCAAGATTGAACTCGCAACCGACGATCGATTGTCCGATATCGTGGCTGGCGGCTTCGATGCCGGCATCCGTTTCCAAGATACATTGGAGATGGATATGATCGCGCGCTCCATCGGTCCACCTCTTCGCCGCTCAGTGCTGGCCTCGCGCTCCTATCTGGAAGCTTCCGGCACCCCCGGCATCCTAACGATCTGCCAGGCCACGACGTTATCCGTTACAGGTTTCCGGGGAGCCAGCGATTGCCGTTGACCTTCAACGTCAACGATCAGGTTGTTCGCCTCGATCCGCCACCGCGCCTGGTGTTCGACGACAATCATCACTTCGACTTTGCCGTTCGCTCGGGCCTGGGTATCGCCCAACTCTACAGAGCGACGGAAATACCGGCTATCGAGGCAGGTGAACTGGTTGAGCTTTTGACAGAATTCGAGCCAGGTCCCGTACAGTTCAAGCTTTACTATCCCACACGCAACCAGCCGCCAAAACTTCGAGCATTCATCGAATGGTTTTGCGGTTAGGTCCGTTGCACCGCAGGAAGCGGGGGACGCAGCGCCGTCGCAGCCTCGGTGGTCGGGCTCATTAACGGCCGGCTCGCACTGTATCTCCCACTGGCAAATTCAGGTCTTGCACATGATCTGGACAGTGTCGCCTTGAACATCTCCTTCTTTCCATACATAGGTCGGCCGGGTGGGTGGCGGCTCAACATGGAACTTCAATGAACCTTCCTATCTTCGCCATCAACCTCGATCGCGAGACCCAGCGCTGGAGCGAATTGCTCGCCAGCGCCGAAGCGGCAGGCCTGACCTTGCAGCGCATTGCCGCCGTCGACGGCCATGCGCTTGCCAAAGAGGCCTGGACGGAGATCGATCTGCCAGCCGCACGCAAGCTGAGCGGGCGCGACATCCTTTCCGGCGAATATGCCTGTTACCGCAGCCATATCCAGGCGCTGGAAACGTTCGTGGCCGGTGGCAGCGCCCATGGCCTGATCGTCGAGGACGACGTCCTCTTCAGCGAAAACACCATGCGGCGCATCGAGGCCATCATCGCGGCGGTGCCGGATTTCGACGTCATCAAACTGGTCAACCATCGCATCAGCTTCTTCATGCGCGCCGTCGAGACGGCGGAAGGCGACGAGATCGGTCGTGCGCTGCATGGCCCGCAAGGCTCGGCCGCCGCCTATCTGGTGACGCGGGAGGGCGCGCAGGGTCTGTTGTCGGCGCTCGCCGTCATGAAAATGCCGTGGGACGTCGCGCTCGAACGCTTTTGGGATACCGGCCTGAAGGTCTATTCCGCCCGCCAAAACGTGCTTGGCTTCGCCGCCAGCAGCGAGATCTCCGGCATAGCCGGTCCCTCGGGAAGCTACAAATCCGCAAGGTTGGGCGGGCCGAGCCGGCTACGTGCCGGGGTGTTGCGGGCCGGTGACGAGCTGCGCCGCCTGCATCACGTCCTGCTGCGGCCCCCTTTGCCGCGAGATACCCTGGACTGTGCCAAGGACAACGCGCCGCGCCACACCTTGCTTCTGTTGCTTGCGGCACTCGCCGTTCTCGCCATGGTTTCCGCGGTGTGGCGCGAGGCAGACACCTACCGCTATGCGGGCCTGGCGCTGGCCCTGGTCGCGGTCATCCGCTGGTTCAGGGTGGATTTGTGGACCTACAGCAAACCACTGATCGGTTGGGTCGGCTTCCTGTGTCTGGGCTGGTCGCTCTATGTCTTCATCCGACTGGCGATCGTCTATTTCGGCACCCACCAGTTGGGTGGCGCCGAAGGCATTTACATGTTTCCGCTGTTCTATGCGACGACCGGATTCGCCTTTCTGCTGTTTGTCAGGCAGCCCGCACGGCTGGTCCTCTGGTTCATGATCCTCAGTCTTGTCTTCCTGGCGGCGGACACCGCCTGTTCGAACATGTTTCAGGATATCCAACCGGCCCCGTGGCTTTTCAACAATCCCATCCACGCGTCGGTGGCGGCCGGTTTCATCTTCCTCTGCACGCTGCAATTCATGGCTTACACGGCCCAGAGAACGGACCTCGGGAAAGCAACCAAGAACCTTTATTGGGCGCTGTCGACAGCCGTCCTGCTGCTTGCCGTCGTCAATATCATCGAGATGCGGTCAAAGGGCGTGTGGCTTGCGCTTGCGCTTGCGCTGCTCCTGTTGACGGTCATGACCCTGGCGAGAGGCCATCGCCGCGAACTGTTGGTTTCGGGTGGCGTGCTGGCGATCGTGGCGGCCGGCATTGTCGCAACACACAACATCTTCTCGTCCACCGCCGGCGACACCATGACCTTCGTCAATACCCTGGTTCCGGATGTGTTCAGGCATGGCGTCCTTCCCGCATTCGACCGCGCCATCGCGAGCGATGCGGTTCCGCTTGCAGCCAAGGAAAGGCTGATGCTGTGGGCGGATGCGATCGATATCTGGAAACGCCACCCGATCTTCGGAGCCAGTTCCAGCTGGCTGACCGAGTGGGAGAACAGAACCTATCATCCCATGATCTTAAACGTCTTCCACAATGGTTATCTGGAAATTGCCGTGCGCTATGGTCTGGTCGGACTGGCGTTCTTTGCCTTTCTCTACACCTGGTCGGCCAGGCAGGTTCTGCTGGCCATGCGAGCCAAGCTTGTCGCTCCGGCCGCATGGTCCTGCTACATCTCCACACTGGTTTTCTTCGCCCTCAGCATCCTTACCAATTCCAACAACCGGCTGGCCATGGGTGAGGCCTTCATGTGGTTTGCCGCGGCGTTCGGCTTCTATTGTTTTTATGTTCGCCAGCAGAAGAACCTTGTCGCGCCGCGAACCTATTTTTAGGGCCTAACGGCGCAGCACGTATCTGATCAGCCGGTTGCGGCCAATGCACCTTTGAGGCCCCGCTCAATTTCCCGATAATCGGGAAAGTCGATGCCAAAATCCACGGCTTATCGCCGGCAACCCGTTTGTTACGATCGACACAGATCACAGACGGGGGTTGTCACGGATATGCTGACGGACAGGCAGGCACGCGAAGCGGTGGAGCAGTACCGCGAGGAAGGATATGCGGTCGTTCGACAATTCGTCGACGGCGACGAGATGATCCGGCTGAAGAAGGAAACCGATGCGGTCTATGCCGAAGGCCTCAAGCATCACGCCACCTTCCGGCACGGCAACCTGAATTTCCAGATCCTGCCTGAATCGGACTTTGGCCAACGCTATGTGCTGCAGGCTTACTGGTTTTCCTGGATCAATTCCTATTTCGAGCAATTCCGCCGCAATCCCGACTATCTGAAGCTGCTCGAGGGTCTGATCGGCCGCGACATAAAACAGATCGCCCAACAGCTGCACTGGAAGCCGCCCGGCGCCAATGTCACGGGTTATCGCTTCCACCAGGATCTGCGCTTTCGTAACCAGGCCGCCTTCGACAATGTCGCCGACGCCACCGTGACAACAGGCCTCGCGGTCGATCGGGCGACGCTGGACAATGGCTGCCTTCAGGTCGTGCCCGGCAGCCACAAGCTCGGCTATCTCGGCCTGTCGGACGAGGGAACCGGCGAGCTGATGAAGGGTCTGACCGCCGAAGAAGAGTTGCGCAAGGTCGGCATCGACCCGGCGACCATCGTTCCGCTGGTGCTGGAGCCGGGCGATCTTGCTTTATGGGGGCTGCTCACCGTGCACGGCTCCTCGCCCAATAGGTCACAGCACGACCGCGCCTTTGCACTGTCCAGCTATGTGCGGGCGGATACGACGCAACGTGGCGAATGGGCGTTCAGGGACGGTGTTTCGGTGCCGCTCGGCAAGACGCCGGCACTGTGCAAATACGAAAAGCTCTTCGAGGAGCCGGGACCGATGTACGACACCACCGCCTGGTGGAAATGACGCTGCCGCGTCGGGCGACGGGGGCAGCAGGAGCCTGGCGTTCGCGCCAGGCCCCTGACGGCGTTGGCCGGCAATCGGGCAGCATTTCAGGCGGTGAAGTCGGCCGACAGTTCGCGGATCAGGAAATCGACGAACGCGCGCACCTTGGCCGCAATATAGGTGCGGTGCGGATAGAGTGCGTAGATCGGGCTGGAGCCGGGGCGAAACTCATCCAGCTGCACTTCCAGCCGGCCGTCGCTGATCGCAGCATCGACCAGCAGGCTGGGCAGATTGCCGATGCCGAAACCGGCGGTGGTCATCTGGTAGGCGGCCTCGACGCTGTTGGTCGAGATGCGCCCGCCGACAGCCGCATCGAAAGGGCCGTCTGGTCCGATGAAAGGCCATGTGCCAAGCCGCTTGGCGAAATTGCTCAGCACGCAGGAATGGCTTGCCAGCTCATCCGGGTGGACCGGGCGGCCGTTTGTGTCCCAATAATCGGGCGTGGCGCAGACATAGTTGCGAACTTCCCCAAGCCGGCGGGCAATCAAGGCGGAATCGGCCTGACCGCCGAAGCGGATGGCGACATCGTAGCCTTCCTCGACAATGCCGACGACATAACGCGCGGTGAGGTCGAACTCGATCGTGGTGAGCGGGTTCTCTTCGAGGAATTTCGGCACCAGCTTGGTTATGCGCGTGTGGCCCAGAACATTGGAGCAGGAAACCCGGATCAGGCCGCGCGTCTCCTTGTGAAGGCCGCGCGTCGAATCCTGCAGTTCGGAAATGTCGTCGAGCAGGATGCGGGCACGCGGAGCATAGTCGCGGCCCGCCTCTGTGAGGCTGAGGCGCCTTGTGGTGCGATTGATGAGCCGGACGCCGAGGTCGTCTTCCAGTTCCTTGATGGTGCGGCTGACGGCCGTCGTCGACATGTTGAGATCGCGCGCCGCCGCCGACAGGCTGCCCAGCAGGCAGACCCGATCGAACACCCGCATCGCCGTCAGAAGATTCATCTTGCCTTCCCCTCGCCGTCGCGGCCCCGCCGCCATCGGCTGCGTCTTGTAGAAAACAGCGCCCAGCAACGACGCGGCAAGGGCATTCCACCGAATTTGGGCGTAAAATCAACAATGGGAGAACCGATATGACATCCAGACCTCTTCATCCGGCGATCGGCGCATTTGCGAAAGGCGCGAAGAGCGGCGCGCTTGGCCGCCGCGAGTTCCTGGCGTTGGCCAGCGCCTTCGGCGCCAGCACGGCGATTGCCTATGGGCTCATCGGTCAACCGGTCCCGGCGCGGGCCGAGGAAGCCGCCCAACCCAGAAAGGGCGGCGTGCTGCGTGTTGCCATGCAGGTGATGGAGCTGGAAGACCCGCGCAAGTTCAAGGTTTCGCAGATGGGCAACATCGCCATGCAGTTTCTCGAACCGCTGGTGCGCTGGAAGCCGGATTTCACCTTCGAGCCGGTGCTGCTGCAGAGCTGGGAGATCAATGCGGACGCCACGGAATATGTGCTCAAGGTGCGCCCAGGGGTGAAGTGGTCGAACGGCGACGATTTCACCGCCACGGATGTCGCCTTCAACATCACGTGCTGGTGTGAGAAGGATGCCGCCGGCAACTCGATGGCGGGGCGCATGACCGCCCTGATCGATCCCGACACCAAGGTGGCGCGCACTGGTGCCATCGAAGTTCGCGACGACCACACCGTGGTCCTGAAACTGTCGCAGCCCGACATCACCATCATCCCTGCGATGACCGACTACCCGGCATTGATCGTCCACCGCACGTTCAATCCGAAGGCAGCGCCACTGTCGGCCAACCCCGTTTCCACGGGTCCGTTCGAGCTTAAAAAACTCGATGTCGGCGTTGCTGCCTCGGTGCGCAAGCGGCCGGACGGGTCCTGGTGGGGCGGCGAAGTGTTCCTCGACGGCATCGACTGGACCGACTACGGCACCGACTCGGCCGCCACCGTCTCCGCTTTCGAATCCGGTGAGATCGACCTGAACGGCCAGACGCAGTCCTATGACGTCGCCATGCTCGACAGGCTGGGCCTGAAGAAAAGCGAGATCGTCACTGCCGCCACCCTGGTCTCGCGCTGCAACGTCAACGCCAAACCCTATGACGACAAGCGCGTGCGCAACGCCATACAGCTTGCGGTCGATAACGAAGCGGTGCTGCAACTGGGCGCCGACGGCATGGGCATCGTCGCGCAGAACGATCATGTCGGACCGATGCATCCCGAACACGCCGACCTGCCGCCGATCAAACGTGATCCGGCCCGGGCCAGGGCATTGCTCGAGGAAGCCGGCCAGCTCGATTTCGAGTTCGATCTGATCTCGGTCGAAGCCGACTACCGCAAGGAAAGCTCCGATGCCGTCGCCCAGCAGATGCGCGACGCCGGCTTCAAGGTGAAACGCACCGTCATCCCGGAATCGGCGTTCTGGAACGACTGGACGAAGTATCCCTTCGCGACGACCAATTGGAACGCCCGACCGCTCGGCATCCAGACCTATGCACTTGCCTATCAGACCGGTTCGGCATGGAACGAGACGGGGTTCGCCGATCCAGACTTCGATGCCAAGGTCCACAAGGCCAATTCCATCGCCGATCCGGAGCAGCGCCGTGTGGTAATGAAGGAACTGCAGGTCATGCTGCAGGATTCCGGCATCATCGTTCAGCCTTACTGGCGAAAGCTGTTCTGCCATATGAAACCTGCCTTGATGGGCTACCAGATGCATCAGGCCTATGAGCAGGATTTCACACGGGCCTGGCTCGCCGCCTGATCGCGGACGACCCCTCCGACAGGGCGGCGCATTTTCTGGCGCCGCCCTTAGAGCAGTTCACCGTTTCACGGAAACGGCGAGCTGCTCTAACTCTTTGTTTTGAGGCAATTTTGGCCGGAAAACCGCTTCACACTTTTCCTAGAATTGCTCTAGCCTGCTCACCGGGGACGTTGCGCCGAAGCGTCGGCCTCAAGGGCGTTCGAGGGGCAGTGCGGGCTTTGTATCGGGCATGATGCGCAGACGCGCCCACACATGCCCTGCCTTGTCAGGTCGGCCGGGATTGCAGGCCGCCACACCGGACCGGCTGGCACATCAAGCGTGTGAAACATTCTGGTTTCTGCCTCTGTCATCATCTAGCTCCGGTTCATGGCTGGAGCTTACTTTTGACTGGGGGAAGCGAAACCCGCTTTCCCGGGCAACGACCTTCCCGAAAACCGGGAGAATTCGTGCTCTTGGTGCCGAGAGGGACCCGAAGCAGCAAGACGACCGCATGAGCGGTCTGCCGCACCGGGTGCTATTGCCGGATCTCGACAGGTCTCTGCCGCTCAGTTGAAGTGAATTCGCCTGCCTATTGTGCGGAACTCTAGCCTGTCTTGGACGTTGGACCCGACATCTGAAAGATATTTCCTGCTGACGCGATAGGCAGTATTACGAAGCGGGTGGGACGCCCCGAGCCACACGGCCTGTCGGATATGAAGCAATTTTGCGGTTGAGATCGCGGAACATGCAGCGTTATTTCCATCCGATCTGGAGATCTTAAATTGCCAGCTCGAATATGCTGCGTCTTTGGCAGCTGGCAATTGCTCAGCCTGGTTGCCTCACTTCGCCAATCAACAATGGATGGAAGCTCCCCGGCGGATCAGGAGCATGAGGACTATCTCCTGCTTTATGAAACGGCCGGCGTTTCCGAGCATTTCAAGACCGGTCTTGCTGAACTTGCGTCTAAAGTATGGACCTGGAGACGGATCATATGGGCGTACGACCTTCTGACGTCCGAGCGTAAATATGGGCAACTGCAAATTTTCCGGATCCATCGTCTGATCCGAGACACAATTGGTCTCGACGCGAGTTCCGTAGCTGAAATTTGGGCCTGCTTCGTTAACCGGCCGTCGGAAAAAATACTGCTGGACTCATACCCAGAAGCCAAGATCGTTTTGTATGAGGATGGCTTGACGTCATACCTTCCATTCGAGATGGCAACCATGTCACGGCCGCCGGGCACAAGGTTTCGACGACGCATCACCGCGGCCTTGATTGCAGGACTCTCTACAATTTCACCGGCGTTCCGATTGAGGAAAGCGGCCGACAGGATAGAAAGACACCATCTGAGACGGGTGACGAAGTTTTATTCTTTGCTTCACGAAATCCCCATTCACGATGCACTGGAGAACGTACCGAGATTTCAGGTCGGCGCTTCGCTGATGCGCGACGTAATAGATGAAGCCTGCAGGGATGCGCTTTCCGGCGGCGATGAACATTGCCGTGCGTCAGCCAACCCACGGATCCTGCTGCTCGGCCAGGCATTGTCGCGAAACCGCATAATGTCGTACGCGCAAGAGGCGGCGATCTATAGACGAATTGCGGAGCAGATCGTCGAGAGGGGATACGACGTCGTCTGGAAGGAACATCCCAGAATAAGCAAGCCCTTCTTCCCCGAATTGCTGGATGCAGTTGGCAATGTGACGGCCGACGCCAACACCAGGATCATGGCAGCTAACCTGCCACACATATATCCGATAGAGCTTGTCGTATCCCGGATGAACATCGTTGGCTGCGTCTCCGGCACGTCAGCTGCCCTTCTTTACCTGAAGTGGCTTTACGGCATCAAAACATACACATTTGCGGAAACCCTGATCCCCCTCATGACTGGCGCGGATATTCTAATGAGCGAAATGGTAAAAGCCCATGCGGAGCCCTTTTCAACGCTCCAATCTTTGAACGAGACGCAGAAAGGGATCCGTTGAAAGGCGGTAACCCAGCTTGAACACGATCCTCGCTGTCCAAATTCGGACAAACTCGATCTGGGACACCATCGATGTCAAAGCCGCTTTCAGTCCTTCAACGAGCCACCAAGGCCGACGTTCGATCGGAGCCGTTTCCACACATCATCCTGCGTGACGCCCTTCCCCTCGATCTCTACCAGGAATTGGCCGGCACGTTTCCCGCTCCGGAAACGCTCGAAATCGATACACGCCGCAACAACACCAGGTGGGATTATGAGGCCCACCGCGTTCGGTCGAACGAAGCCGTGCCGCAAATATGGCGCGACTTTATCGCCTACCATGTATCGCAAGCATTTTTCGGCGAGGTCGCCGACCTGTTCTACGACGATATTCACAAGTTCTACCCTGATTATTACCCCAATTATGAACGCCTCAAGAATATGAAAGCGGGCATCAGGTTTAGTGACACCTATGCAACGCGCGACATACTGATGGATGCGATGCTCAGCGGGAACACGCCGGTGACCAATGCCGGATCGGTGCGGACAAGCCACATCGACAATGGCGACAAGCTATTTTCTGGCCTGTTTTATATGAGGCCGGAAGATTATGATGCCGTTGGCGGGGACCTGACAATTAGTCGTTTCCAGTCCAAATACGCCACGCTGAAAGCCAAAGCGACACTCTTCAATGATGCCTATGTCGACGACACCCATTTGGAATGCGTCGAAACAGTTCAATACGACAAGAACATTCTTGTATTGTTCATCAATTCGATTGAATCGGTCCACGGCGTCACAGTCCGCCAACCCACCAACAAATCCCGGCTTTTCGTCAATCTGGTTGGAGAAGTCGAAAAGCCATTCTACATCAAAGGAAAAAAGATACGGCCGCGCTACGTCCCGGCGCATCAAAATCAGGATGAGGCGGAACAGACCTGGCTGAAAAAGCTCAAGCAAAAATTGCGGCTTTAGAAGAACAACGCCGTCGATCCGAGTTTCAGCCTGAACTGCCAATACCGAGCCGGATTCGACTTTCCCGGCGGCCAGGCAAAGATTGGAACAGAATGAGATTTTATCCAGCCGTCGAACGGATCGCCTTTTTCGCCACGCTTGCCGCTGTTCTTGCCCTTGCACTGCTGCCTATACCCCGACTCGAAGAGTACGGGATCGATATCGGTTTCCGTTCCGACAAGCTGAACCACGCCAGCGCCTTTGCCGTCATGACTTTCCTTGGAGGGCTCGGCTGGCCCGATCGAAAAACAAGACTAATCGTCTTCCTGGCCATGATTGGAGCGGCGATCGAGGTCCTGCAGGGCACGGCGCTGATACGGCGCGATCTGGATGTGTTCGACTGGTTTGCCGATTGCGCCGGCATCGCATGTGGCCTCGTGGCCGTGATCTGTGTGAACTGGATCTTGCGGCGCAGAGGTTGAGCCCGCTCTCAAGCCTTATCTGCACGGCGCCGATAGCCACAGGAGTTCGCCCTCGGCTCCATTGACTCAGCGAAATCGGATTGCAACGATCCGATCCGAGAGTGAGCGATTTTTCTAACTTGGCCGGACAGATATTTTGGGCGCGGCACCCAGGAAGTGCGCCATCAGTATTGAGGGACGATGACGATCAAGATCAGGCTTCCGGGCGGTGTATTGAAGGTCAAGCAACGTTATGAGTTGCGGCGGCGAGAGCACAAGGGCGAAGTCCCGGTCTGGCAGTTTGGCAAATATTTCGTCATCTGGTGGCCCAGTACAATTCCTGATCGCCCCTCCAGGAGCTCGAATACTGATGAGGAACTTGAAATGAATCTTCCATCGTCTGGAGAAAGCACGTAAGCTCTATGCATCATGGCTTTGCGAATCAGATTGCCGGGGGGCACACTGAAGGTGAAGACCTACCGGGAACTGCGTGATCGCGAGCGGGATCGCAGGGTGCCTGTGCTGAAACTGGGCTCGCTCTATTTCGTCTGGTCCCCGGCCAAACATCATTCGCACAGGCACAGTCCGCGGCCCTGACATTTTTTGCCGAGCGAGAACCGCTTGCACCCTTTTCCTGAAATTGCTCCGGTGCGGCCCATTCCAGCCAGCGCGACCTGGGTCAGCTTGCCTCGCGCATGGCCTCGGCCGCCTGCAGGTCGACCGACACCAATTGGCTGACGCCCTGTTCGGCCATGGTGACGCCGAACAGCCGGTTCATGCGCGCCATGGTGATGGGATTGTGGGTGATGATGACGAAGCGCGTCTCGGTGGTGGCGGCCATTTCGTCCATCAGGTTGCAGAAGCGCTCGACATTGTGGTCGTCGAGCGGGGCGTCGACTTCGTCGAGCACGCAGATCGGCGCCGGATTGGTCAGGAACACCGCGAAGATCAGCGACATCGCCGTCAACGCCTGCTCGCCGCCCGACAGCAGCGTCATGGTCTGCGGCTTCTTGCCGGGCGGGCGGGCGAGGATTTCGAGGCCGGCCTCGAGCGGATCGTCGGATTCGATCAGCTGCAATTCCGCCGTGCCGCCGCCGAACAGATGCGAGAACAGCCGCTGGAAATGGCCGTTGACGACATCGAAGGCGGCAAGCAGCCGCTCGCGGCCTTCGCGGTTGAGGCTCTGGATCGCCTGCCTGAGCTTGCGGATCGCCTCGATGATGTCCTCGCGCTCCGACACGATCGCCTCCAGCCGGTCGGAAAGCTCCTTCTGCTCTTCCTCTGCGCGCAGATTGACGGCGCCCAGCCGTTCGCGCTCGATCTTCAGCCGGTCCAGCTGACGCTCGATCTCGGGCATCTCAGGCATCGGGCTGTCAGCCTCCAGACCGGTATGGCGAATAACCAGATGCGGCGGTGTGTTCAGCGTTTCCTGGATGCGCGCCTCGACCTCCAGCCGGCGTTCGTCGGCCGCGGTCAGCCGCTCTTCGGCGCGAACGCGGGTCTCGCGAGCCTCGGCCAGGAACTGGATGGCGCCGGTGGCGGCCTTGTCCAGTTCGGATTGCCGGTTCTCCGCTTCCTGCAGACGGTCGGCCGCCGCCTTGCGCAAGGTTTCGGCCTCGGTGAGCTGCGACAGCAGGGCGCGCCGCTTGGCGTCGATTTCATCGGGCGCATCCGCCAGCCGCTCGCGTTCGGCCTCGGCCTCGGCCTTGCGTTCGCCAAGCGAGGCGATCTGCGTCGAGGCGTTTTCGGCCCGCTCCAGCCAATTGCTGCGCTCGGCGCCAATGGCATCGAGCCGGCGCGCGCGCGCCTCGGCTTCGCGGCGCAGCCCCTCATGCACCGCACGCGCATCGGCAAGCGCGGCGCGGTCGCGCGCGACATTGGCCGAGGACTGTTCGAGCTGCAATTGCAGATCGCCAAGATCGGGCGCGTCCTGCAGCAGCATTTCCGCCTCGGCGAAGGCGGCCGAAATCTCCTCATGGCTGTCAACGATGCGGGCGCGCGCTTCATCGAGTGCTGCGCGCCGGCTCTGCAATTCGCCGCCGGCCCTCTCGGCCTCAGCCAGTGCATTGCGGGCGGCGTCCAGCCGATGCTGTGCGTCACGACCGGCCTGGCGCGTGTTGCGCTCGGCCTCGCTTGCCAGGCGGAGCGCCTGTTCGGCCTCCCCCAGCGCCTCCTCGGCCTGGCGCAGGACGAGCGTCGCCTGTATCGCCTCGGCATCGAGCTCAGCCAGCCGGTTCTTCTGCGCCAGCCGTTGCGCCGCGGCGGTCGGCGCGTCGGCACTGGCGGTAAAGCCATCCCAGCGCCAGAGCGCGCCTTCACGGCTGACCAGCCGCTGGCCGGGAGCAAGCAGCGGCTGCAACCGGCGGCCATCGCCGGCGGCATCGACGATACCGATCTGCGCCAGGCGGCGGGCGAGCTGTGCCGGCGCGTGGACCACGCTGGCAAGGCTCTTCACGCCTTCCGGCAGAGCCGCGTCGCCGGGTTGGATCGCGCCTTCGCCCCAATGCACCGGCGCGCTGCGGTCGAGCGGCACGTCGAGGTCTTCCCCAAGGGCTGCACCCAGCGCCGTTTCGAAACCGCGATCGACGCTGATCTGCTCCAGCACGGCCGGGAAGAGATCGCCGCTGGCGGCATTGAGGATTTTTGCCAGCGTGCGCGCTTCGGTTTCGATCCGTGCCAGCTCGGCCCTGGCATCCTGGAGCGGTGGCCGGGCAGCGCTTTCGGCAGCACGGGCATCGATGACCGACTGCTCGGCCTCGGACACGGCAGCCTCGGCCTCCTCCAGCAGCGCCATGGCCTGTTCGACCAGCACGCGCTTCTCGGCCGGATCGGGCAGGCCAGCGACCTTGGAGAGTATCTCCGACAATTCCCGGTCGACATCGGCAAGCTGACGCGCGAAGCGGTCGCGGCGCTCGGCGGTGTCGCGCAGCGTCCGTTCGATCTGGTTGCGCGAGGCGGCAGCCTCGGCCCGCTCGGCAGTCAGCGCGGCGAGTTTGGCTTCGCTTTGTGAAAGCGTAGATGCCGCTTGTTCGAAAGCCGCGCGGGTGGTGGCCTCGCGCTCGGCGGCACCAGCATTTTCCGAATTGAGTGCCGCCTCTTCAGTGCGCAGGCGCTCGAGAATGTCCGCATTGTCGCGGACCATGCGCTCCTCACGCGCGATATCGCCGTCGAGCTGCTGCAGCCGGCGCTCGAGTTCGCTCTGACGGGCGCGGATGCGGTGGGCTTCCTCTTCGATCTGCGACTTGGCGATCGAGAGGCGCTGGAAGGCAGCGGCGGCGGCGGCTTCCGCGTCGCGCAGGTCCGGCAGCCGATGGGCGCCTATGCCTTGCTCCCTGGCGGCGGCCATCTGGGCCGCGGCGCGGTCGCCGACCAGTGCCGTGGCAACCGCCAGCGCCGAACGCGCCTCGCCTTCCTGGGTTTTGGCCAGCGTCCAGCGCAAATGCAAGAGCGTCGCTTCTGCCTTGCGGATATCGGCCGACAGGTTCTTGAAGCGGGACGCCTGGCGCGCCTGGCGCTTCAGGCTTTCGATCTGGCTTTCCAGCTCGCCGACGACGTCGTCCAGCCGTTCCAGGTTCTGTTCGGCCGCCTTCAGCCGCAGTTCTGCCTCGTGGCGGCGGGTGTGCAGGCCGGAAATGCCTGCCGCCTCTTCGAGCAGGGCGCGGCGTGCCTGGGGCTTGGCCTGGATCAGTTCGCCGATGCGGCCCTGGCCGACCATCGACGGCGAACGCGCACCGGTCGACTGGTCGGCGAACAGAAGCTGCACGTCCTTGGCGCGGGCCTCCTTGCCGTTGATACGGTAAAGCGAGCCGGCCTCGCGCTCGATGCGGCGCGACACCTGCAGTTCGTCGGCATCGTTGAAGGCAGCAGGCGCCGAGCGGTCGCTGTTGTCGAGGAAAAGCGTGACTTCGGCGGTGTTGCGCGCCGGACGCGTGCCCGAGCCGGAGAAGATGACGTCGTCCATGCCGGACGCGCGCATATTCTTGTAGGAGCTTTCGCCCATCACCCAGCGCAACGCCTCGACAAGGTTCGACTTGCCGCAGCCATTCGGTCCGACAATGCCGGTCAGGCCGCGTTCGATGACGAACTCGCCGGGCTCGACGAAGGACTTGAAACCGAGGAGGCGAAGGCGCGAAAACTTCATTCGCGCCGCCCGCTAAGCGGATTTCGGTGGTTTTGCGAAAGGAAGTCGCGGCACGACGAGAAGCCGCGCACGCCGAAGCGCCGCCGCCTCAGGGCTGACTGGACGTCAGAGCAGAGGGTCGATGATGGCCGACATTTCCTCAATCGACATCGCCCCCTTGTAGGTCTTACCGTTGATGAAGAAGGTCGGTGTCGAGTCGACCTTGAATTCATTGGCGCCGCGCTTCTGGACCGATCTCACATCGTCCAGAAGTTTCTGGTCCGTCAAGCAGGCCTCGAAGGACTCCTGTGTAAAACCGGCGAGCTTCGAGATTTGCAGCAGCGCATCCTTGGTATTCTGGACGCCAACCCAGTTCGCCTGCTGCCGGAACAGGACGTCGACCATGGGGTAATAGTTATCCTTGGCGCAGCGCGCCAGCATAAAACCGGCTTCGGCGCTCGGGTCGAACGGGAATTCGCGCAGGATGTAGCGAACCTTGCCGGTGTCGATGTACTTGGTCTTCAGGTCCGGAAAGGTGGTCTCGGCGAAATGCGCGCAATGCGGGCAGGTCATCGAGGCGTATTCGACGATGGTGACCTTGGCGTCGTCCTTGCCAAGCTGCTTGTCGGGCAGCGCGCCCGGCTTCATCAGTTCCGTCATGTCCACGGTGCCCTGGGCTTCCGGCGCGGTGGCGGCGGCCGGCGTGGCCGGCTTTGCGGGAGCGGCCGGCTCAGCGGGCTTCACATTCGCAGCCTTCGCCTCCTCGCCAGAGTCGCTGCAGGCCGCGAGCAGGGCCACCGCCGGAATGGCGGCCAGCGAAGACAGGACGTTTCTGCGAGACAAGCTTTGGCCAAACGGGGGACGGTTCATACGAATCACCTGACAAGGGTTGGATTTTGCAATGCAAAGACACGAAAAGGCGAGAGTTGGCGCGAATTAAGGCATCTCGATCCCCAATCCAATCGCGAAACCTGACAAGGGCGATCACGAATGCGAGATATAGACGACGAATCCATGACTTTCTTCAAGACGCTTATGATTTTCTCTCCCCAATAATGGTCGCGCCAAGTTTCTCCAGCGAGGCGCGCAGTCCTTCATTATCGACCAGGCCGACAGTCCCCGACAATTTCGTCTTCTCAGCCGCGGTCAGCGGTCTCAGGGCCGGTCTGCGCTTTCCTTTGTCGGCTGTCACCGGCTTCTGCAGGATCCTGATGCGGTTGATGGCGGTGAAGCCGAGGAAGGCGTTGACCCGGTTGATGATCTCGCCCGTCTCGTGCTGCAGATGAAGTGCCGCCATGCCTTCGCAGGCAATGACCAGCACGGCCGGCTCGAACGGATCGTCCTCATGCATACGGCGCGGCCACTGGATTTTTTCGGGGCGCGAGTGGCTGGCCAGCCGTGGGCCGGCGATCTCGTCCCATGACTGGACGAGGCCGATCGAAATGCCGGCCCGCTTGCGCAGCACCGGATCGAGGATCCTGGTCGCGAGATCGCTGACCGGGACGGGATTGCCGTAGGGCGTTCTCCCTGCCATGTACGTCCTCCAGCCACGACCCCAGCAGATACCGGCCAGGCCAATACAAGATCAATGGCACCAGCAGACCAGACCCGCAAGACCGCATCCTGGGATAGTGGCAAAGCCACATCCGGAGATAGCAGCATAGCTGCATCTGGAGATAGCAGCACAGCTGCATCCGGTGTCAGCGACGATATCGCATCCCGCCTGCTCGGCTGGTATGATGTGCATCACCGTGAATTGCCGTGGCGCATCACGCCCCGTGAGCATGCACGCGGCGTGCGGCCTGATCCCTACCGCATCTGGCTCTCCGAGGTCATGCTGCAGCAGACCACCGTCGAAGCAGTGAAGGCCTATTTCCGGGTATTCGTCGAGAAATGGCCCGATGTCGAGGCGCTGGCCGCGGCGCCGACCGAGGACGTGATGAAGGCGTGGGCGGGGCTCGGTTACTACTCCCGCGCCCGCAATCTCAAGGCTTGTGCCGATCTTGTGGCCGAGCGTGGCGGCCGGTTTCCCGACACGGAGACGGGTTTGAGAGAGCTGCCCGGCATCGGCGCCTATACGTCGGCGGCCATCACGGCGATTGCCTTCGATCGCCCCGCCGCGGTTGTCGACGGCAATGTCGAACGTGTCATCTCCCGGCTGTTTTCGATCACAACCCCGCTCAGCGAAGCCAAGCCCGAGATCCGCGCCCATGTCGAGCGCATGGTGCCCGGGATAAGGCCTGGCGACTTCGCCCAGGCGATGATGGATCTCGGCGCCACCATCTGCACGCCACGCCGGCCACGCTGCATGCTGTGCCCGCTGCGCGAAGACTGCGACGCCGTCGTTTCAGGCGATCCCGAGCACTTCCCGGTGCGCCTGCCCAAAGCCGACAAGCCGCAGCGGCACGGCGCGGCCTTTGTCGCCGTGCGGGCCGACGGCGCCATCCTTCTGCGCAAACGGGCGGAGAAGGGCTTGCTCGGCGGCATGACCGAGGTGCCGACGACAGGCTGGACCGCGCGCATCGATGGGGCAACCACGCAAGCGGCCGCGCCGTTTCCCGCCGATTGGCGGCATGCGGGCCGCATTGCGCATGTCTTCACGCATTTCGCTCTCCAACTCGAAGTCTTTCACGCTCACATCAAAGGTGATGTGCCAGACGGGCATTTCTGGTCGCTGGCCCACGAGATTTCCGGCGAGGCGCTGCCCACTGTCATGAAAAAGGCAATCGAGGCTGCGATACCCGGCGCGACGAAAAAGCCGTCGCCACACAGTGCAAAGAGGCCTCATGACTGAAATACGCCACATCGTTTTCGACATCGGCCGCGTGCTGATCCATTACGATCCCAACATTCCGTTCAGCCGCCTTATTCCGGATGCCGAAGAGAGAAAGTGGTTTTTCGACAATGTCTGCACGCATGATTGGAACATCGAGCAGGATCGCGGCCGGACCTGGGAAGAGGCCGAGGCGCTGCTGATCGCGGACCATCCCGATCACGCGGAAAACATCCGCGGTTTCCGCCGCCACTGGCACGAGATGGTGCCGCATGCCTATAAGGACAGCGTCGCCATCATGGTCGGTCTGATCGAGAGCGGCCACGACGTGACCATGCTGACCAATTTCGCCAGCGACACGCTGGCCGAGGCCCGCGAGCGCTTCGATTTCCTCAATCGTCCGCGCGGCGTGACGGTGTCGGCCGATATCCGCCAGATCAAGCCCGACCGAGCCATCTACGATCACCACGTCGCCGCATTCGGCCTCGAACCGGCCGCGACGCTGTTCATCGATGACAGCCAGAAGAATGTCGACGGCGCCAAGGCGGCAGGCTGGCAATCGGTGCTGTTCACCGACGCAAGGACGCTCCAAGCAGACCTTGAACGTCTCGGAATCAAGGCCTGATTTGAATCGCTTCGCGCGATCCGTTGAGCCTTTGAATCAACGGCATTCGAAGCAATTGGCAGGGGCTCAGGCCCCTGCCCGCTCCATGCCGAGCCGCGCGATGCGGCGAAGCTCGTCGATCGGGGTCAGGCCACCGCTGCGCTCATAGTGCCAGAAGGTCCAGCCGTTGCAGGCATCCAGCCCCTGCACTTCGGCGCCGACCTTGTGGATCGAACCGGCGCTGTCGCCGATCGCCACCGTGCCGTCGGCCCGCACCTTGGCCGCCCAGCGCTTCTTGGCATCGTAGAGCGTCGCACCCGGCATCATCAGGCCGGTGTCGATCAGGCTGACGAAGGCAACGCGCGGCTCGGCGCGCTTGCCCGTGAGAACGGTGAGATCGGCACCATCCAGCGGCCGCACCGCGTCGATGCGCTCGTTGGCGGCGTCGATGTAGGCCTGCTCGCGCTCGATGCCAACGAAATGGCGGCCGAGACGCTTGGCCACCGCGCCTGTGGTGCCGGAGCCGAAGAAGGGATCGAGCACGATGTCGCCCGGTTTGGTCGAGGCCATCATGATGCGGGCAAGCAGCGCTTCCGGCTTTTGGGTCGGATGCAGCTTGTCGCCATTGTCGTTTTTCAGCCGCTCGCCGCCGGTGCAGATCGGAAACAGCCAGTCGGAGCGCATCTGGATGTCGTCGTTGGACGCCTTCATCGCTTCGTAGTTGAAGGTATAGCCCTTGCCCTTCTGGTCGCGCGTGGCCCAGATCATCGTCTCATGCGCGTTCTGGAAACGGCGGCCGCGGAAATTCGGCATCGGGTTGGTCTTGCGCCAGACGACGTCGTTGAGGATCCAGAAGCCGAGATCCTGCATCTTGGCGCCGACACGGAAGATGTTGTGATAGGAGCCGATGACCCAGATGGTGCCGTTGGGCTTCAGCACCCGGCGCGCCGCCAGCAGCCAGGCACGCGTGAAAGCGTCATAGGCCTCGAAACTCTCGAACTGGTCCCAATCGTCGTCAACGGCGTCGACCTTCGACTGATCAGGGCGGTGCAGGTCGCCGTCGAGCTGCAGATTGTAGGGTGGGTCGGCGAAGATGACGTCGATCGACTTTTCGGGCAACCGGTCGAGTGCTGCGACGCAGTCGCCCTTGAGGATCGTGTCCAGCCATTCGGATTGCTGGGGAGCGTGGGATAGCTCGTCGAGAAGACGCACGGCAGACATTCTGACACCCAAGGCACGCGTTACTGTTTACTCTCCGTTATGGTTACCGATCAGCGTAAATATTCCGTGAAGGCCGCTGAATTTGCGAAGGTGGCCCTGTTGGTGTATGCCGCGCCGCCTGAGCCTCCCGAGGCCCCTTCATCCTCCCATTGTCCGGATCACCATGCCCCAGCCAGACCTTGTCATCTTCGATTGCGACGGCGTGCTCGTCGATTCCGAAATCATCGCCGCCCGCGTCGAGGCGGAACTGCTGACCCTGGCCGGGTACGAAATATCGGCTGAAGAGATTTCCGAGACCTATGCCGGACTGACCTTCAAGGACATCATGATGCGGGTCGAGGAGAAATCCAGCATTCCGTTCCAGGCTTCGCTGATCGACCGTGCCGAGGACCTGGTCGACCGCAAATTGCGCAGCGACGTCCGCGCCATAGATGGGGTTCGCGAGGCGGTCGCCGCGGTAACGGCGCCGCGCTGCGTCTGCTCGAATTCTCGCTCGGAGCGGATCGAGTTCATGCTGGAGAAGGTGCATCTGCTGCCGTTTTTCGCCGGCCGTATCTTTTCGGCGCTGGAAATACCAAGCAAGAAGACCAAGCCGGCGCCCGACGTGTTCCTGTTCGCGGCGGAGACGCTCAACGCCAACCCGGCGAACACTTTCGTCATCGAGGATTCCGTGCACGGCGTCCACGGCGCCAGGGCGGCAGGCATGCGGGTGATCGGCTTCACCGGCGCCGCCCACAGCTATCCCGGCCATGCCGACGCGCTGACCGAAGCCGGCGCCGAAACGGTCATCCGCCGCTGGGCGGAGCTGAAAAGCGTGATCGCGGCACTGTCGGAGTGGTCGGATGCCTGAGAAGCGTGCGCCGCGACGCACGCCTCATGCAACTGCCGAGACCTAGTTCGTCGCGGCAGCCCTCTTGCGGCGGGTCTTCTTCGACTTGTCGGCCGTTGCCTGATGCGCGGTTTCGTCATAGCCGGCAAAGGCCTGATAATCCTGGGCCGTCGGCTCGGGCACGACGACATTGGAATCGGTGAAGACGAACTGCGTGGCAACCGAAGGATCGGTGACCTGGACCTGATACTGGTGGAGCTGCGAATAGAGGACCTCGGTGCCGTGCATCACCGCCGTTCGGATCGGCATGGTGATCGTGCCTGGAGAAAACTTCGGTCCGGGGACAATCTTGCCGGCGACCGCAATCTTCATCGTCAACTGGCCGTTGGCACGGCTGCAGTCGCGTGTCACGTCGCTGACCGACGCCTGGTAGATGATGTTGGCCGAATCGTCGGGCGGCGTTGCAGCAGCGGCGTCAGCCTCGGCCTGGGCCGCGGCATCCTGCGCGGCATCGCCGGTCTTCTTGATCCTGGGCTTGGGCTTCTGAGCTTCCCTGGAATAGGTGTTGAAGAAGGCCGTGCCGTCCCGCACCGTCACCCTGGGACAATAGGCCTGCAACTGGCTGGCCAGGATCTTGGGATCCTGCGGCGGCGGTGGCGCCGTCGGGTCCTCCTTCTTGCCGATGCCGAGGTTCAGGATGCCATTGTCGCCCGATTGGCAGCCGGCGGCGGCAAGCATAAAGCCGGTGAGCGCAAGACCCGCCAAAAAGCGACCACTGAATGTACGAAACGCCATGAAACTGCACTTCCCTCTCGCAAAGCTGGTGACGTATATCAACCGCGCGGCAAAAATGCGACTGAGCCAGCGCAGAATTAACCACCTTGCGGTGGACGGAAAAAGCCAGGCAGTAACGGAATTGTGACATGCACTATGTGAGTACCCGCGGGGAAGCCCCCGTTCTTGGATTTTCCGACGCCGTGCTGGCTGGGCTGGCGCGCGACGGCGGGCTCTACGTGCCGCGCGAGTGGCCACAGTTTTCCGCCGCCGAGATCCGCGCCATGCGCGGCCTTGCCTATCCCGACCTTGCCATCCGCGTGCTGTCGCCGTTCCTTGGCGGCGAAATCCCGGCGCCCGTCTTCGAGCGGCTGGTCCGCGAAGCCTATGCCACCTTCCGCCACGAGGCCGTCTGCCCGCTGGTGCAGACCGGCCCCAACACCTTCGTCCTGGAACTCTTCCACGGGCCGACGCTCGCCTTCAAGGACGTGGCGATGCAGCTTCTGGCCCGGCTGATGGACCATGTGCTTGCCGAACGCGACCAGCACGCCACCATCGTCGGCGCCACCTCGGGCGATACCGGCGGGGCGGCCATCGATGCCTTTGCCGGTCGCAGCCGGACCGACATCTTCATCCTTTTCCCGCATGGCCGCGTCTCGCCGGTGCAGCAGCGGCAAATGACGACGTCGACGGCTGCAAACGTCCATGCGCTGGCGATCGAAGGCAATTTCGACGATTGCCAGGGCCTGCTCAAGGACATGTTCAACGATCACGGCTTTCGCGACCGGGTGGCGCTTTCGGGCGTCAATTCGATCAATTGGGCCCGCATCATGGCCCAGATCGTCTATTATTTCTCCTCGGCGCTGTCGCTCGGCGCGCCGGACAGGCAGGTTTCCTTCACCGTGCCGACCGGCAATTTCGGCGATATCTTTGCCGGCTATGCCGCCAAGAAGATGGGCTTGCCGATCGATCGGCTGGTCATTGCCACCAATGACAACGACATCCTGGCGCGCACTTTTTCGACCGGCGAATACCGCACCAAGGGCGTCTTTGCGACCACGTCGCCGTCGATGGATATCCAGGTGTCGTCGAATTTCGAACGCTTGCTGTTCGAGGCCTCCGGCCGTGACGCCGCGACCGTGCGGCGCTACATGGACGGCCTGAAGCAGTCCGGTGCTTTCACCATCGAACCCCACCAAATCGCCGGGATGCGGTCCGAATTCGACGCCGGCCGCGCTGATATGGACGAGGTCGCCGCCACCATCCGCTCGACGCTCGCGACCAGCAACTATCTGCTCGATCCGCACACTGCGGCAGCCGTGCATGTCGCCGCAGGCAAGGCGTCAGGCGCCGTGCCGATGGTGGTGCTGGGTACAGCGCACCCGGCAAAATTCCCGGCCGCCGTCGAAGCCGCCAGCGGCGTGTCGCCCGCACTGCCCGCGTGGCTAGGTGGGTTGATGACATCGGAGGAAAAATACACGGTACTTCCATCCGACCTGAAAATGGTGGAAGATTACGTCGGCCGCCGCGCGCGGGCGGCGCGTTAGGGAGTAGTAGCCATATGGGTGTTGAGGTAAGCCGTCTGTCGAACGGCCTGACAGTCGCCACCGAAACCCTTCAAAGCATCGAATCGGTTGCCCTTGGTGCCTGGGTCAAGTCGGGTGCCCGCAATGAACGTGACGACGAGCATGGCATGGCCCATCTGCTCGAGCACATGGCGTTCAAGGGCACGAAAAGGCGGAGCGCCTTCGAAATCGCCTCGGAGATCGAGGACGTCGGCGGCGAAATCAACGCCGCCACCAGCGTCGAGACCACCTCCTACTATGCCAGGGTGCTCTCCGACGACGTGCCGCTGGCCGTCGACATTCTTGCCGACATCCTGCAGGAGTCCGAATTCGACCCGCAGGAACTCGAACGCGAACAGCATGTGATCCTGCAGGAGATCGGCGCCGCGCACGACACGCCCGACGACATCGTCTTCGACCGTTTCACGGAAACCGCCTATCGCCATCAGACGATTGGGCGCTCCATTCTCGGCACGCCCGAAACGGTCAAGTCCTTCACCTCGAAACAACTTCACGACTTCATAGAGCGGCAATATGGCGCCGAGCGCATGGTGATTGTCGCCGCCGGCGACATCAAGCATGACAATTTCGTGCGCGAGGTCGAAAAGCAGCTCGGCGGCTTCCGCAGCAAGGCCGACAGCACCATCCCGCAATATGCGCAATATGTCGGCGGCGACTTCCGCGAGGACCGCGACCTGATGGACGCGCAGATCGTGCTGGGGTTCGAAGGCCGGGCCTATCATGTGCGCGACTTCTACGCCTCGCAGGTGCTGTCGATGATCCTCGGCGGCGGCATGTCGTCGCGCCTGTTCCAGGAGGTCCGCGAGAAGCGCGGCCTGTGTTACTCGGTCTATGCCTTCCATTGGGGCTTTTCCGACACCGGCGTCTTCGGCGTCCATGCAGCGACCGGCCAGAGCGACATCGCCGAACTGGTGCCTGTCATCATCGACGAACTGCAGAAGGCCGGTGAGAAGATCCTGCAGGAAGAACTCGACCGGGCGCGCGCCCAATATCGCGCCGGACTGATCATGTCAGCCGAAAGCCCGGCCAGCCGCGCTTCGCAGATCGCACGGCAACTGCTTCTGTTCGGCCGGCCGATCGCCAAGGAGGAACTGATGGAACGGCTGTCGGCGCTGACGATCGAGCGGCTGACCGATCTATCGTCGCGTTTGTTCTCGACCAAGCCGACGCTTACCGCTGTCGGGCCTGTGGGCACACTGGCGCCCTACGAGGCGATTCTCGAATCGCTCGCGGGCACGCAGACCGCGGCCCGCAAGCTCGCCGTCTAAGCCCCTCAAAGCGCCATGTTCGCGCTCCCTTTCTTTCGCCGTGACCTGCCGGCACTGAAGGGCGACCGTGTCACGCTGCGCGTGCCGTTCACCAACGACTATCGCGAGTGGGCGGCGGTGCGCGGGGAAAGCCGCGCCTTCCTCGAACCATGGGAGCCACGCTGGACTCCCGATGAACTCGACCGCAACGCATGGCGACTGCGCATCAGCCGCTACCGCGAGGATTATGCTCAGGGAACCGCTATCGCCTTCTTCATTTTCGAGAGGAGCAGCGGCAAGCTTGCCGGCGGCATCACGCTCGGCAACATACGCCATGGTGTCTCGCAGAGCGGCCATGTCGGCTACTGGATCGGCGAGCGCTTCGGCGGCCGCGGCCTGATGACCGACGCGGTCAAGGTGGTGACCCGCTTCGCCTTCGATACGCTAAGGTTGCACCGGATCGAAGCGGCCTGTATTCCCGACAATATCAGGTCGATCCGGGTGCTTGAAAAAGCCGGATTTCGGCGCGAAGGACTGCTGCGATCCTATCTCAGGATCAACGGCATCTGGCAGGACCACTACCTCTACGCCCGGATCGCGGACGATCCGCCGGGCGTTGGAACGAAGGACTGATTTTGACGAAATTCCTGCGCAACGGGCCGCTGTTCGCCATTGTCCTCGCGACACTCCTGACGCTGTGGGCGGCATCGTCGGCCTTCGCCGTCGAGCCGATCAAGATCGCCCGCGACGACGTCGCGCTCGACCTTTCCGGCGCCGTCGAGATCTACCGCAACCAGGGCGAGAATTTCCAGGTGTCGACCGCGCCGGGTCCGGACGGCATCGTGCGGCGCATCGAGGTCGAGGCCAATGATGCCCGTTCGACCGGCGACTGGGCTGTCTTCGCGCTCGCCAACACCACCGACCAGCAGCTCGACCGGCTGATCGTCGCACCGCATTTCCGCCTGGTGAATTCCGGCATCTTCTGGCCGGATCTGGGCTCGACCCGCATCGCTGCCATCACGCCCAGCGAAGGCTTCGCGCTCGACCGCCAGACCAGTCCCGACGCCGACGTTTTCCGGGTGACGCTGAACCCCGGCACGGTGATCACCTTCATCGCCGAACTGGCCTCGCCGAAGCTGCCGCAGGTCTACCTCTGGGATCCCGAATCCTACAAGGACTCGGTCAATTCCTACACGCTGTTTCGCGGCATCGTCATCGGCATTGCGGGCCTGCTGGCGCTGTTCCTGACCATCCTTTTCGTGGTCAAGGGGACCTCGATGTTCCCCGCGACCGCCGCGCTTGCCTGGGCGGTACTGGCCTATATCTGCGTCGATTTCGGCTTCCTCAACAAGGTCATCGAGATCTCGCCCGGCAATGAGCAGATGTGGCGGGCGGGAACGGAGGTGGCGCTGGCGGGAACCTTCGTGGTGTTCCTGTTCGCCTATCTCAACCTCAACCGATGGCACGGCCATTTCAGTTATGGCGCGCTGGTCTGGATACTCGGGCTGGTGCTGATCGCCGGCGTCGCGATCGTCGATCCCGCGGTCGCCGCCGGCATCGCCAGGCTGTCCTTCGCCGCCACCGCACTGACGGGGCTTGGCCTGATCATCTTCCTCGGGATTCGTGGTTATGATCGTGCGATCATGCTGGTGCCCAGTTGGGTCATGGTGCTGTTGTGGTTATGCGGGTCGTGGATGGCGATCACCGGCATGCTCGACAACGACATCGCCCAGCCGGCCCTGGGCGGCGGGCTGATCCTGATCATCCTGCTGATCGGCTTCACTGTCATGCAGCATGCCTTTGCCGGCGGCGCGCTGCATCAGGGCCTGTTCTCCGATCTGGAGCGGCAGGCGCTTGCTGTCGCCGGATCGGGCGACACGGTGTGGGACTGGGACGTGCTGCGCGACCGCGTCGTCACCAAGCCCGATGTCAGCATCCAACTCGGGCTGGCGCCGAACAGCCTCGGCGGTGCGGCGCGTAACTGGCTGCCGGTGCTGCATGCCGACGACCGCGACACGTTCCGCACGACGCTCGACGTCGTGCTCGAGCACCGGCGCGGCCGGGTGTCGCAGAACTTCCGACTGCGCGGCGCTGACGGCCACTATCACTGGTTCTCGCTGCGTGCGCGCCCGGTCATCGGATCCGACGGCGAAGTCATCCGCTGCGTCGGCACCATGGTCGACGTGACGGAGCAGAAAAAGTCCGAGGAAAGGCTGCTGCACGATGCCGTGCACGACAACCTGACCGGCCTGCCGAACCGCGAACTTTTGATGAACCGGCTGGAAGCGATCATCTCGATCGCGCGCACCGAAGAGAAGGTGCGCCCGACCGTCTTCGTCATCGACATCGACCGTTTCAAGCAGGTCAATGACGGACTCGGCATCTCGGCCGGCGACACCATCCTCTTGACCATCGCCCGTCGCCTGCACCGGCTGCTCAAGCCGAAGGACTCGCTGTCGCGCTTTGCCGGCGACCAGTTCGCGCTGATGCTGTTGTCCGAACAGGACCCGGCCCGCATCGCCGCCGTGGCGGATGCCATCAAGCATGCCATCAACAATCCGATCACCTTTGCCAAGCGCGAGATCGTGCTGACCGCCTCGATCGGATTGATCACCTGGAATTCGCCACAGATGTCGGCCGAGGACATGGTCAAGGATGCCGAGCTTGCCATGCATCAGGCCAAGCGCTTCGGCGGCGACAGGATCGAGCCGTTCCGTCCGGCTTTCCGCACTGTCGGCACCGACAGGCTGCAGTTCGAATCCGACCTGCGCCGCGCCATCGAGCGACGCGAATTCACCCTTGCCTACCAGCCGATCGTGCGGCTCGAGGACGGCAGCGTCGCCGGCTTCGAGGCGCTGCTGCGCTGGGACCACCCGCGCCGCGGCATGATCCCGCCGGCGGATTTCATCCCGGTCGCCGAAAGCTGCGGACTGATCGTGCAGCTCGGCCTGTTTGCCATGCAGCAAGCGGCGGAAGACCTCGCCAGCTGGCAAAAGCAGATCGGCGACGCGCCGCTGTCGGTCTCGGTGAATTTGTCCAGCCGCCAGTTGATCCGCCGCGACCTGGTCAGCGACGTCCGCTCGGTCATCGCTCGGGCCAATCTGAAGCCGCGCTGCTTCCGGCTCGAACTCACCGAATCGCTTGTCATGGACAATCCCGAGCAGACCGCCCATGTGCTGACCAAGCTGAAGCAGCTCGGCATCGGCCTGTCGCTGGACGATTTCGGCACCGGCTATTCCTCATTGGCCTATCTGACGCGTTTCCCCTTCGACACCATCAAGATCGACAAGAGCTTCGTCGACGACAACACGCCCAAGCGCGCGGTGCTGCTGAAATCGATGGTCAACATGGCGCATGAACTCGGCCTGTCCGTCGTCGCCGAGGGCATTTCGGACGAGAGCGACGCGCTGGAACTGCGCCAGATGGGCTGCGAATATGTCCAGAGCTTCATGTTCGGCGCGCCGATGCCGGGCGACCAGGTGCTGAAGACGCTGAAAGAGCAGTATCCGCTGACGCAAGCGTAAACGGATCAGGCGTGTCCGGCCGCCAAGCTGAGATGGGCGAGGTCGATACCGATCGAGGCGAGGATCCGGTCGTATTTGCGCTCGATATCGGTGTCGAACAGAAGCTCGGCACTGGCCGGACAGGTCAGCCAGCCATTTTCTGCGATCTCGGTCTCCAGCTGGCCGGCGCCCCAGCCGGAATAGCCGAGCGCCATCAGCGCATGACGGGGTCCGCGGCCGGACGATATGGCGCGCAATATGTCGACGGTCGCCGTCAGGCAGATGTCGTCGGAAACGGTCAGCGACGATTCCACCCGATAGTCGCCCGAATGCAGGACGAAGCCCCGGCTGCGATCCACGGGGCCGCCATTGCGCACGACGAAATCGCGGGCCTGAGCCGGCAAGCGGATTGCCTCCTGCTCGTTCATGATGCCCAGTTGCACGAGCAAGTCCGGAAACAGCATCTGCTGCGTCTGGTTGATGATCAGGCCCATGGCGCCTTCATCGGAATGGGCGCAGACATAGATGACCGAGCGCGTGAAACGGTCGTCCTTCATGCCGGGCATGGCAATCAGGAACTGATCGTCGAGAAAGCCGCGACTGGCGACCGTCTTCTTGTGGCGCAACAAGTCCATGAAGGGAGCGTAACGCGTTTCCAAAGCGTCGAAAAGATGCGCCGTGCTGGATTCGACCAAAGCCTGTGGCGGCGGCTCGAACATTCTTCTCCCTCGAAGTCACGCAAATATGATACCGGCAAGGCCATGAAATCATTGCGCGGCCACGAACGGACGATCAAATCACCGCCATGCGAACCTTGAAAATCCTGCTGCTCGGCGCCGCCATCGGATCGGCCACCGCTCTTCCCGCCGCCGCCTCTTCGTCGGCGTGGTACAACAGCGAAGGCGGCAAGGTCCGGCTGGTTACATCAGGCAAAGCCGACGATGCCGGCCGCATACAGGGCGTTCTCGACATAGCGCTCAAGCCCGGCTGGAAGACATATTGGCGCGATCCGGGAGACGCGGGCGTGCCGCCGCAACTCGACATTTCGGCCAGCACCAACATCGCCGACGCCGCTCTGTCGTTTCCGGCGCCGCAGCGCCATGACGACGGCTATGGCAAATGGGCGGGCTACAACTATCCGGTCTCTCTGCCGGTGACATTCACGCTGGCGACGCCGAACCAGCCGGCGGTGATCGATGCCGACATCTTTCTCGGCATCTGCGAAACGATCTGCATTCCGGTGCAGACGCGGCTGACCGTCGACCCCGCCTCCGATCCGGACAATGCCGAGGACGCGGCGCTGGTGAAGGCGAGTTTTACGGCACTGCCTGCGCCCGCGAGGTCCGATTTCGGCATCAATGTGCTGCCGGGCGACCATGAGACGCTGATTGTCGAGGCGAGCTTTCCCGGCGATCCGGCGGCGGCGGACTTCTTCGTTGCCGGCGAGCGGGACTACATGTTCGGCACCCCGGCCCGCAGCGAAAAGGACGGCAAGCTGATTTTCACCGTGCCGATCCTCGACCGCCCCTCGACGACGCCGACCGATGGCGGGCTTCACTATACGCTGACGAGTGCGGCGGGCGCTGTCGAAGGGGTTCTGCCTTTCCCTTGATCCAGCCCATCGCAACGGTTGCAGGAAGCCGTTGGGTTCGCTACGCAAAGACACGTCCTTCCCCATTTTCCCAAGCGAGGAATCCATGACCATTTCCGTTGGCGACAAGCTGCCTGACGTGACCTTCAAGACGATGACCGACGACGGCGCCAAGCCGATCACCGGGGCCGAGATCTTCCCGGGCAAAAAGGTCGTTCTGTTTGGAGTTCCCGGCGCCTTCACGCCGACCTGCAGCAACAACCACTTGCCCGGCTATCTCGAGAACCATGACGCCATCCTGGCGCGCGGCGTCGACACCATCGCCGTCGTTTCGGTCAATGACGTCCATGTCATGGGCGCCTGGGCGCGCTTCACCGGCGGCGAGAGCAAGATCCTGTTCCTGGCCGACGGCAGTGGCGATTTCGCCAAGGCAGTGGGCCTCGACAATGACCTTTCCGCCAGCGGCATGGGGCTGCGTTCGAAGCGATTTTCGATGATCGTCGACGACGGCAAGGTCACCGCGCTCAATGTCGAGACCAAGCCCGGTGTCGACGAGTCCGGCGCGGCCCATATTCTGGGACAGCTCTGAACTTCAGTGCGCCTTCGGCCGTAACGGCGATGGCGCTTGTGGTTCATGGGTTGCTTTGGGGGGATCCTAGCGATGTTTGACATCTTCTGGCGCGCTATCGCGATCGGCGTCGGCGCCACCGTGCTGATGGATCTCTGGGCCATCTTCCTGCACAAGGCGTTCGGCCAGCCACGGCCGAACTGGGGGCCGGTCGGCCGCTGGGTCTGGCATCTCCGTGACAAGGTCTTTCACGACGATATCGGCGATGCAGCACCATACGCGCATGAAAAGGCGCTGGGTTGGGCCTTTCACTATTTTGTCGGCATCGCCTACGGCATCATCCTGGTGGTGCTGGCCGGAGCGGGCTGGCTTGCCGCGCCGACATTTCTGCCGGCCTTCATCCTCGGCATTGTCACCGTCGGCGCCGGCTGGTTCCTGCTGGCACCCGGCATGGGCGCCGGCTGGGCCGCCTCGAAGCGGCCCAACCCGATGCGGATCCGGGCGTTGAACCTGGTGTCGCACACGGTGTTCGCACTTGGGCTTTGGGGCACGGCGCTGCTGATACGATAAGCGCTTACGGCTGTGTCGGCCTGTCGATCGGCTGCCAGCCGTAGACAACGGAATGCGCGCCGATATCGTAGTAGTTGCCGCCGCCCGCTGGCTGATCCGCTTCTTCGTACCCGAGCCGCGCCGCTCCTGAAATTCAATAGCTCTGGGTCGAGCGCCGCACCTTCGCGATTGCCGGCGCAGCAGGCTTTGGCGCTGCTGCAGGCTTGAACGGGCCTTTCTTGAACGGCGCCATGCCTTCGCGCGCGAGTTCGTCGGCGCGCTCGTTCTCGACATGGCCGTCATGGCCCTTGACCCAGTTCCAGGTGACCTTGTGGCGCTTGTTGGCCTCGTCGAGCGCCTGCCAGAGTTCACCGTTCTTGACAGGCTTCTTGTCGGCGGTCTTCCAGCCGTTCTTCTTCCAGCCGTGGATCCACTTGGAAATGCCGTCCATGACGTATTTGCTGTCGGTGTGAAGCTCGACCGTGCACGGTTCCTTCAGCGCGTTCAGCGCCGAGATAGCAGCCAACAGTTCCATCCGGTTGTTGGTCGTCTCGGCCTCACCGCCGGAAAGCTCCTTGGTGCTGCCGTTGAAGCGCAGGATCGCGCCCCAGCCGCCAGGGCCGGGATTGCCCGAACAAGCGCCGTCGGTGAAGATCTCAACCTGTTTGCTCATGATATCAGGCCAATCCATATTCCGAAGGAGATTTGATCGCCCGGTGGAACCGCATCCTTCTGATGTATTCGGTCGGATCGCGTTTCATCACCAGCCCGCCATCGGGGACGGTCAGCCAGTCGTATAGCCGGGTCAGCATGAAGCGCAACGCCGAACCGCGCGCCAGCATCGGCAGCGCAGCCTTTTCCTGGTCGCTCAGGGGCCGGACGCTCTGGTAGCCGGCGAGCAGCGCCTTGCCCTTGGTCAGGTTGAAGGAAAAATCCTTCTCGAAGCACCAGGCGTTGAGGCAGGTGGCGACATCGTAGGCATAGAGGTCGTCGCAGGCGAAATAGAAGTCGATCAGGCCGGAGAGCTTTTCGCCGAGGAAGAAAACGTTGTCCGGGAAAAGATCGGCATGAATGATGCCTTGCGGCAGGTCTTTGGGCCAGTTGCGCTCAAAATCGGCAAAGTCGGCATCAACCTCGGCCGCCAGGCCCGGCTCGACCTCGTCGGCCCGGTCGCGCGCTGCGTCCCAGAGCTTGCGCCAGCCGTCGATGGCCAGGGCATTCGGACGCGTCATCGAAAAATCGGCGCCGGCCAGATGCAATTGCGCCAACGCCTTGCCGACCTCGGCACAATGCGTGGCTGTGGGCCGCCGCAACGAAAGCCCTTCCAGGAAGGTGATGATGACCGCCGGCCGGCCGGCGAGCGTGCCGATGACGCTGCCGTCATGGGCGGTCACCGGCAGCGGGCAGGACACGCCCTTGTAGGCGAGATGGCCCATCAGCCCGAGGAAAAACGGCAGATCCGCCTTCTCGACGCGTTTCTCATAGAGCGTCAGGATGTAGGAGCCGCTCGAGGTGTGCAGCAGGAAGTTCGAGTTCTCGGTGCCTTCGGCGATGCCCTTGTAGGACAGGAGATCGCCGACCGGATAGTGCTTCAGGAATGCGCCGAGTTCGCCTTCCGCGACGTCAGTGTAGACCGCCATGTGCCTTACGCGGCTCCATTGACGAAGGCCATGTCGGCCCGCGTCAGTTCGACATCGCGCAGTACCCGCATGACCGGAAAATCCTCCGTTTCCGTGGCCGTGATGGCCAGATCGATCGTGACATCGAAGCGCTGCCGGAACGCGTCGATGATCTCGTCGACGATGATTTCGGGCGCCGACGCGCCGGCCGACAGGCCGAGCGTCGAAATGTTGCCGATGTCATTCCACGGAATCTCGGCGGCGCGCTGCACGAGAAGCGACATGGTGGCGCCTGCACGCTCCGCCACTTCGACAAGTCGTCGCGAATTGGATGAATTCGGCGCGCCGACGATCAGGTAGAGATCGGCGCCCGGCGCGGTGTCCTTGACGGCTTCCTGGCGGTTGGTGGTGGCATAGCAGATCGATTCCGCCGCTGGCGCCTGCAGCGCCGGAAAGCGATCCTGCAAGGCGCGGATGATGCCGGCGGTGTCCTCGACCGACAATGTGGTCTGGGTGACGAAGCCTAGCGCCTGCGGATCGACGGGCGAGAGCTTTGCGGCATCGGCTTCGGTTTCGATCAGGGTCACCGCTCCGTCCGGGAGCTGGCCCATGGTGCCGATCACCTCGGGATGTCCGGCGTGACCAATCAACAGCACATGACGGCCGAGCCGCTGATGGCGCATCGCCTGCTTGTGGACCTTCGACACCAGCGGGCAAGTGGCATCGAGATAGAAGAGATTGCGCGCCTTCGCATCCGCCGGCACCGATTTCGGCACGCCATGCGCCGAGAACACGACGGGCGACTGCCGATGTTCGGCCGGGATCTCGGAGAGTTCCTCGATGAAGACGGCGCCAAGGCTTTGCAGCCCCTCGACGACGTAGCGGTTGTGCACGATTTCATGGCGGACGTAGACCGGCGCGCCATATTTCTTCAGCGCCAGCACGACGATCTGGATGGCACGGTCGACACCGGCGCAAAAACCGCGCGGCTGGCAGAGCCGGATCGTCAGAGGTGGTTTGGTGGTTGTCTGAAGCATTAAATCCGGGCCGGTTGATCAAAGCCGAAATGAGGTGCGCACCCCTGCCCTGTCAAGGGCATCGGTAGAAAGGGGGCGTCGCTCGCGTTCATTCCTTTTTCGCGGGGCGACGAAGCCGCAGGATGAGCACGGCGGCGAGCGCTGCGGCAAGCCCGTACCAGGTGACGGCATATTGCAGATGGCTGTTCGGCAGGTCGATGATGGTGACGCCGCCAACCGGCAATCCGCCTGGATTTGGAGTCTTGTCTGCGTCGATGAAGATCGGCACCAGCGTGAACCCAGCCGGCAGGCCCGCGCTCGCCGCCATGACGTCGCGGTCCTTCCAGTAGAAGATGTTCTTCGCCACATCGTTGTCGGGCAGCATCATCGACGGCTTTGCTGGCAGGGGGTTGCGGGCGAGCCCCGTGACCGTCACTCTGCCAGTCACCTGTCCCTTGGCGCGCTTGGCGGCATCCTTCAGATCGTAAGGCACGAAGCCGCGATTGATCAGGACGAAGCGGCCGTCGTCGAGCGCCAGCGGCGTGTAGACATTGAAGCCGGCATCGCCTTCCCAGGTCGCGTAAAAATGCCGTTCGCCTTGATGCAGGAACGTCCCGGTGACGGCGACGGGCGTATAATCGACGTCCCCGGTGGCTGCGAATTCTTTCTCGACCTCGGCCAGCGGCCGCGGCGCTGAATGAGTGCGCTGGTCGATGGTCTGCAGAAGGCCTTCCTTCCAATAAAGGCGCTGGACCTGCCAGGTGCCGAGCGCCAGCAGGATCAGGATCAGCACAAGGCCAAGGCCGAGCAGCAGTGCCGTCCTAGGCCGCGATCGGCCATCGGCTTTAACGGTTGCCTCGCTCATTCGCCGCGATCCAACCGGCCTTCGGCCGCCTTGTTGCGGTATTGCAGCGTCAGCAGCACGCCTTTGATCAGCCGCAGCGCCGCCAGGCACAGCACGACAGCCAGCGGAATCCAGACCAGCAGATGCAGCCAGAGCGGCGGGCTAAGCGTGACTTCAACCCAGAGCGCCAGGCCGACGATAAGGAAGCCTATGATCAGGATGACGAACACCGCCGGCCCGTCGCCGGCATCGGCGTAGGAATAATCGAGGCCGCAATTGACGCAGCGCTTGCCGACAGTGAGGAAGCCGGAGAACAACCGCCCCTCGCCGCAGCGCGGGCAGCGGCCATGCAGGCCGGCCGAGATCGGATCGATCGGCGGCCAGATCGCTCTGTCTTCACTCATGGGAGCGTCGTCGCTCATTGCTTACCGCTCGATTTCGATCGGTGTGCCATCGGCCACCAGCGCCCAGATTTCGTCCATGTCGGAGTCCGTAACCGCAATGCAGCCGTCGGTCCAGTCGACCAATTGAAGCAGCCAGCCCCACCAGCCATAACCATTCGGCTGGCCGTGGATCATGATCATGCCGCCCGCGCCGACATTGCGCGCCTTGGCGGCGGCCTCATCATCGGCATTGGGGTACGAAATATGGATCGATTTGTGCGCGATGCTGTTCGGGTTGCGCCAGTCGAGGACATAGTTCCCCTCGGGCGTGCGCTGATCGCCCTCCTGGTGCTTGTGCCCGACGGGATCGCCGCCGAGCGCGATGCCGTAGTTTCGCAGGACCTTGCCGTCGCCGATCAGTTCCAGCCGGCGTTCGGCCTTGTGAACACGCACCAGGTCCACCTTCTCGCCGGCAAAGGCTGGGAGTGCCGCGATCATCAATGCGCAAATAGCCCGGAAGATTGTCAGTCGCATCGGCTATCGATCAGCGATCATTGCGCCAAAAAGAAGAAGGCGGCCACGTTGCCGCGGCCGCCTCCAGAAATGAAAATCCCTCAGGCCTGGATCAGTGGCCCTCGATCACCGCGCCGACCGATCCCCAGACGTAGATCGAGGCGAACAGGAACAGCCAGACCACGTCGACGAAGTGCCAGTACCAGGCGGCCGCCTCGAAGCCGAAATGCTGCTTGGGGGTGAAATCACCCTTCATCGCCCGGATCAGGCAGACCAACAGGAAGATGGTGCCGATGATGACGTGGAACCCGTGGAAGCCGGTCGCCATGAAGAAGGTGGCGCCATAGATGGAATCCTTGAAAGCGAACGGAGCGTGCATGTACTCGTAGGCCTGCACCATGGTGAACAGCATGCCGAGGCCGACGGTCAGCACCAGGCCGTTGATCAGCCCCTTGCGGTCGCCGTGAAGAAGCGAATGGTGCGCCCAGGTCACCGTGGTGCCCGACAGCAGCAGGATGACGGTGTTGTAGAGCGGCAAATGGAAGGGATCGAGAACCTCCATGCCCTTCGGCGGCCAGACGCCACCAGTAAATGTGGCGCGCGCGTAGTTCTGTGCCTCACCGGCAAAAAGGCTGGCATCGAAATAGGCCCAGAACCAGGCAACGAAGAACATCACCTCCGAGGCGATGAACATGATCATGCCATAGCGCAGGTGCAGCGACACGACCCGCGTATGATGACCCTCATGCGCTTCCTTGATCGTGTCCGACCACCAGGCGAACATGGTGTAGAGGACGATCACGAGGCCGATGAAGAACAGCCACGGATTGGCGATGTTGAAGCCGAAGATCGGGAACGACCCGCCCTTCAGATATTCCATCAGGGCGACACCGCCAAAGGCCATGACGAGCGCCCCTACCGAGCCTAGGAAAGGCCATGGGCTCGGGTCGACGAGATGATAGTCATGCTGTGGTTTTGCGTGCGCGTCTGCCATATCAACCCCCGAGATTTGCTTCGGTATTCGAAATTGTCTTGCTGTTGCCATCGGTCGGCGCCGACGAGGCGACCGGCTTGGTCTTCTCGACCGGGAACATCGTGTAGGACAGCGTGATCGTCTTCACGTCCTTGAGCTCCGGCACATTGACGATGTCGGGGTCCACGTAGAACAGGACCGGCATGTCCAGCGTCTCGCCGGGCTTCAGCGTCGTGTCGGTGAAGCAGAAGCACTCGACCTTGTTGAAATAGGGGCCCGCCAGTTCAGGCTGCACGTTGAAGGTGGCGCGGCCGGTCACGGAACGATCGAACTTGTTGGTCGCCTGATAGTGCGCCTGCACGGTCTCGCCGATCTTCATCGTCATCGAGCGCTGGACCGGCTGGAACTCCCATGGCACGCCAGCGATGTTGGCATCGAAGCGGACGGTGATCTCGCGGTCGAGCACGCGGCCGGCATACTGCTTCTCGGCACGTTGCGTCGTGCCGCCATAGCCGGTCGCCTGGCAAAACATCTTGTAGAGCGGCACCGCGGCATAGGCCATGCCGATCATGCCGGTGAAGAAGGCGAGGCAGACAGCCGCGACGATGACGTTGCTGTTCTTGCCCGCCGCTTTCCTGGACTTCTCGACGCTCATCACATCGTGCCCAGATTGTGGCCGAACTTCACGATCGTCGCGATGTAGAAAATGACCACCAGCAGCGCCAGCGCCACGCCGATGGCGATGGAACGGCTGCGCTGCGCCTTCTTCTGACGCTCGGTCAACGTGACGGTCTCGAGCTTTTCCTCGATCATGGTCATGCTCCACCCATGGCAAGCGCGCGTTCGACAACGCTGTCGGCCAGATAGGCAGCGAAGATGGCGAAGAGATAAAGCAGCGAATAGGCGAACAGGGCCTTGGCCGGTTTCATGACGCGGTCATCGTCGGCCATGCCAAGCACTTTCCACGCGTACCAGGCAAAACCGACCCCGAGCAACAGGGCGGCCACGCCATAGAAGGGCGTGGTGTAGCCGAGCATCCACGGCAGCACGCCGACCGGGGCAAGCACCAGCGCATAGGCGAAGATCTGGCGGCGCGTCGAAGCGTGGCCGGCGACGTTGGGCATCATCGGAATGCCGGCCTTGGCATAGTCCTCGGATTTGAAAAGCGCCAGCGCCCAGAAATGCGGCGGCGTCCAAAGGAAGATGATCAGGAACAAGACAACGCTTTCGAGGCTGACCGTCCCGGTCACCGCGGCCCAGCCGATCACGGGCGGAATGGCACCGGCGGCCCCGCCGATGACGATGTTCTGCGGCGTCCAGCGCTTCAGCCACATCGTGTAGACGACGGCGTAGAAAAAGATGGTAAAGGCCAGCAGCGTCGCCGCCAGCCAGTTGACCAGCACGCCGAGCGTCATCACCGACAGCACCGACAGCACCAGCCCGAAGGTCAGCGCTTCGTGCGGCTGGATGCGACCGGCCGGGACCGGGCGGCTGGCGGTCCTGGTCATCACGGCATCGATATCGGCATCGTACCACATGTTGAGCGCGCCGGAGGCGCCAGCACCTATCGCAATAGCCAGGATGGCGATCACCGCCAGCAGAGGGTTGATGGTCACGGGGGCGGCGACCAGGCCGACAAAGGCGGTGAACACCACCAGCGACATGACGCGCGGCTTCAGCAGCGCGAAGAAATCGCCCGCCGTCGCTTCCGACATGCGAAAGCCCGCTTCGTCAATCAATGGGTCGTCGACAAGGGCCATGCGTACTTAAGTCCATCATCCGTTGGCCAAAACCGCCGGCGGACCGGCGGTTTCGTATTCGAGCGGGCAGCCGCCTTACTTGATCTTCGGCAGCTGTTCCCACTGGTGGAAGGGCGGCGGCGAAGGCAGCTGCCATTCGAGCGTCGTTGCGCCCTCGCCCCATGGGTTGGCGCCGGCGATCCGCTTCTTCTGGAAGGCCTCGAACACGCCATAGAGG
>NZ_RZQT01000299.1:0-562 GCF_003998485.1 Mesorhizobium sp. M7A.F.Ca.CA.001.04.2.1 | reverse complement strand
GCAAACCGCGCCGGCGACGGCCCCCGCCGCGCCGGCGGCACAGCCCAGCACCGGCCAGTAGCGGCCGGTGCAGGATTTTCTTGCCGCCATGGGCCTCGTCCTCGTCATAGAGGGTCTGGTCTATGGCGGCTTTCCCGGCCTGGCCAGGAAGCTTGCCACCGAAGTGCTGTCGCTGCCCGAGAACGCGCTGCGGATTGCCGGGCTGGCGGCGATCGCGATCGGCGTCGGCATCGTCTGGCTGGTACGAGGCGCATGAGGGCGGCGATGATTTATCCTCTGCCGATAGTCATAGCCGCAAACGTGCCGTATTTTTTGCCAACATGGCGTGACGCGGCGTTTTCGTCGAAGCGCTTTTCTTTTCAAGAATACCGGGAGGCTTCTCGATGACATCCAATACAATTTTGCGCGCGGCGCGGCGGACATTCATCGCCGGCGCGGCGGCACTTCTTGTCAGCGCCGTCGCTGTCCCGTCCTTCACGGCGCCGACATTTGCCGCCGATGGGCCCGCTTCGGTCGCCGATCTGGCGCAAGGCCTGCTCGGCGCGGTGGTCAACATATCGAC
>NZ_RZQT01000298.1:0-660 GCF_003998485.1 Mesorhizobium sp. M7A.F.Ca.CA.001.04.2.1 | reverse complement strand
CGCATGAACCGGTCCGCCGCGGCAATTGCCGCCGGATCGGTCATGATTTCGCCGGAAACCGGGCGCGCGGTTCGATCGTCAGCCATCATGGCCCCAGCATTGCAGCACGTGTTCGCTTTTCGTTTCTTTTGCGTAAACACAAATGGTTAACGCTTCCCCACCGGAGCCCTCGTGACGAGTCGAAAGAGCCTAGGAATTAACCGCCGGTTAACCATGCCGGCCGATGGTCTTTACCCAGAACAGGCCGGCTCGCTGCCGTGCCGAATTTCAGGTCGTCGAAATTGATTCGCTTCGAAAATGTCGGCCTCCGCTATGGCATGGGTCCGGAAATCCTCCGCGACATCTCCCTGCACATTCCGGAGCGCTCCTTCCAATTCCTCAGCGGGCCTTCGGGCGCCGGCAAGACGACCTTGCTGCGCCTGCTGTTCATGTCGCTGAAGCCGACGCGCGGGCTGATCACCATCTTCGGCAAGGATCGCTCCCGCATTTCCCGCACCGAGCTGCCGCATCTCAGACGCCGGATCGGCGTGGTGTTCCAGGATTTTCGCCTGCTCGACCACATGACCACCTATGAGAACGTCGCGCTGCCGCTGCGCGTGCGCGGGCGCGAGGAGGCGAGCTACCGCACCGATGTCACCGAGCTGTTGAAGTGGGTCGGGC
>NZ_RZQT01000297.1:0-733 GCF_003998485.1 Mesorhizobium sp. M7A.F.Ca.CA.001.04.2.1 | reverse complement strand
CGGCTTCACAGCTCCTTCTCCGCCAACTCCCTGAATTCGTCGGGAACCGAGCGCGCCGCCTCCAGTGCCACGGTGCCGTAGCCGACCGCCTGTTTGCCGAAGCGCTCGCGGATCTTGTCGATGGCGCGGTCGGCGTCGAAGCGTGCTAGGCCCTTCTTCGTGCCGGGCCGGCGCCTCTCGTCGGCGAGGCCAAGCGGCAGGTGGAGCTGCAACTCGAAGCTTTCCTCAAGATGCGAGACCGAGATCGCCAGCAGCGAGATCGTTTTCTCCTGTGGATTGTCGGCAAGCACGCCGCGCACCAGATCGCCGGCGATCTCGGCCAGCATCGCGGTTGCCGAGATCGGCTGGTCAAGCGTGATCGAGCGGGTGACGGCTCTGAGATCGGCAAAGCGCACGCGTACCGTCACCGTGCGGCCGGGCCTTGCCTTGGCGCGCAGCCGACTGGCGACGCGGTCGGCCAGATGCAGCAGTGTCGGCACGATGACCCGTGCCACAGCCGGCTTCTGGCCAAGCGCCGATTGGGCGCCGGCCGAATGCGCGCGGCGCTTCGTCTCCAGCTTTCGCGGGTCGCGGTTCCAGGACAGGGCGGCGAGCTTTTCGCCGGCGGCGGGACCGAGCAGGCGCGTCAGCGCGCCGCGATGCGTCCTGGCCAGTTGACCGATGGTCTCGACGCCGATCTCGGCCAGCCGCGCCCTGGTCGCCGGGCCGACGCCCCACATCAGTCCGACCGGCA
>NZ_RZQT01000296.1:0-774 GCF_003998485.1 Mesorhizobium sp. M7A.F.Ca.CA.001.04.2.1 | reverse complement strand
CGACAAAGCCCCGCCCTCCCTGGGCCAGGTTGACGGGGCCTGCCAACACAAGAACGCCGAGGTCTCGCGCGCGAAGCGCCGCCGTCCGTTGCGCCTCGCTCTTGCGGTAATCGAGCCCGATCGCCTTCTGGTTGCCTTCCATCGGGTACATCAGCGAGATGACGAGATCGGGCGCACCGGCGATGTTGCGCAGTTGCGATCTCTGTCGGAACAGGTTGCTTGCCAGGGACGCAAATCTCTGCTGTCCCATGTACGGCTCTGTAACTATGGCCGAGACGAGGCCCTGAACAAGCTGGAGATTACCGTTTACATTGCCTTCGAGCTTGGCCCTTATGATGTTGACCTTGGCCTGGACTTCGGCGCGCGCGAGTTGATCGGACACTTTCGTGTTCTGCAAGTCCGCAAGGACCGCGCAGATCACAAGCACGGCCAACGCAATTGCCGCCGGCAAGTTGGCGGTCGAAAAAACCGCCTTTCTTGCACCATCAAAGTCAAAATCCGTTCTGCCCGACCGGCTCAATTGCGTTTCCTTGACAAAAAGCCCATCGGCCAACGTAGGATGAACTGTTTAAATTTGGACTTCCAATCTGCATAAAAGCTTCTGGTCTGTGCCACCAAGTTTCGAAAGGCTGCGCTTGGGCGCTGCGCGTAGTACCGTTGGGCCTGTGCCGGCCAGTCCTGCTGCGCCGAACAGCAGGGTCGTCCTGCTCGGGCGGAAGAAGGGTAGGGAAAGCGGACGGACAGCCTGGGAGAGGAGAGGGGAGAGGAGAGGGG
>NZ_RZQT01000295.1:0-806 GCF_003998485.1 Mesorhizobium sp. M7A.F.Ca.CA.001.04.2.1 | reverse complement strand
CATCCGCACCGTCACCGGGCTGGCGCTTCCCGATGGCGCCGGCGGCGGAGTGAACGACGGGGTCAAGTCGGTGTTCGGCTTCGCGCCGGGGAAGTTCACCGTTGCCGACGAGGCCGAAGGGCTGGCCGCTGCCTTTGCCAAGGTGGTGACCTCGGCCATCGGCACGGTGACCGATCTCTCGCACGGCCGCACCGCCATCCGTATTGCCGGGCCGAAGGCCGAATGGGTGCTGGCGAAATTCTTCGCCATCGACTTTTCGCTGCCGGCCTTTCCCAATGGCGCCGGCCGCTCGACCGCTCATCACGACGTCTTCGCCCAGATCCAGCGCACCGGCGCCGACCAGTTCGACATCTATGTCTTCCGCTCGTTTGCACGCTCGTTCTGGAAGGCGCTCTGCCACGCCAGCGAGGAAGTCGGCTACGAGGTGCAATAGGCGGCGCCGAACGGTCGCATCGCTCCTGCTTCTGGCATCAACGCCAGCCGTTTCTGCCGCTAGAGAATCAGGCCGCAGGCGCCCATGGTGCGAAAACGCGGCCGCCCAACCGGCACAGGGGATATGAAATCCCTTCTTCAAGAGTCGGCACATTCGTTTGGTTCGAACATCTCCATGACCGCAGAACTATCCGCCGGCGCCACGGACCGCGCCGATGTGCCGGCCAGAGCCTTGCTCCTGCTGCCGCTGACGGTCGCCTGCGGCGTGTTCATGACCAGCCTCGACCAGAATGTCGTGGTGACCGCGCTGCCGGGCATCAGCGAAAGCCTCGGCCGTCCGCCCAGCCAGCTCGGCCTGCTGATCACCGTCTATG
>NZ_RZQT01000294.1:0-824 GCF_003998485.1 Mesorhizobium sp. M7A.F.Ca.CA.001.04.2.1 | reverse complement strand
ATGAAAACCCGCGCCGCTGTCGCTGTTGCCGCCGGAAAGCCGCTGGAGATCATGGAGGTCGACCTCGAGGGCCCGCGCGAGGGCGAAGTGCTGGTCGAGATCAAGGCGACAGGCATTTGCCACACCGACGAATTCACACTGTCGGGCGCCGATCCGGAAGGTCTGTTTCCGGCCATCCTCGGCCATGAAGGCGCCGGCGTGGTGGTCGATGTCGGCAAGGGTGTCACCTCGCTCAAGAAGGGCGACCACGTCATCCCGCTCTATACGCCCGAATGCCGCCAGTGCCCGTCCTGCCTGTCGAGAAAGACGAACCTCTGCACGGCGATCCGCGCCACGCAGGGCCGGGGGCTGATGCCCGATGGTTCATCGCGCTTCTCGATCGGCAAGGACAAGATCTTTCACTATATGGGCTGCTCGACCTTCTCCAACTTCACCGTGCTGCCCGAGATCGCACTGGCCAAGGTCAATCCCGACGCGCCCTTCGACAAGATCTGCTACATCGGCTGCGGCGTCACCACCGGCATCGGTGCCGTGATCAACACCGCCAAGGTCGAGATCGGCGCCACCGCGGTCGTCTTCGGCCTCGGCGGCATCGGCCTCAATGTCATCCAGGGCCTGAAGCTTGCCGGCGCCGACATGATCATCGGCGTCGATTTGAACAACGACAAGAAGGAGTGGGGCGAGCGCTTCGGCATGACGCATTTCGTCAATCCGAAGGAGATCGACGGCGATGTCGTGCCCTACCTCGTCAACATGACCAAGCGTGGCGCCGACCAGATCGGCGGCGCCGACTACACATTCGACTGCACGGGCAGCACCAAGGT
>NZ_RZQT01000293.1:0-846 GCF_003998485.1 Mesorhizobium sp. M7A.F.Ca.CA.001.04.2.1 | reverse complement strand
GCTTTCACGAGCTTGGCCACTGGACCGGCCACCCGAGGCGACTCGCGCGCGACCTATCCGGCTCCTTCGGGTCCAACACCTATGCGCGCGAGGAACTCGTCGCCGAAATCGCATCAGCCTTCATCTGCAGCAGTCTCGGCATCGAGCCGACCGTGCGCCATGCGGACTACATCGGCTCATGGCTGACGGTTTTGCGCGAGGACAACCGCGCCATCTTCCGCGCCGCAAGCCATGCCTCGAAAGCCGCCGATTTCCTGCTTGGCCGCAATGTCGATGTCGAAGGTGAGGCACATGCCGAAACCGCCTATGGGACCGCGCAATCCTCACACGCGACCGCCTTGCGCCTCTGATGACGCAAAGCCGCGCGCAACCAACTCGACAGTTCTTTTGAGGTTGCCCTAACGCCGATGGCCGGCGTTGGCGTCGATCGTTCATCGGACCGAGGTTCGCAAAAAAAGAGGGCGGCATTGATGCCGCCCTCTCGTTGCGAAAGCTGCCAGAGCTGGATTAGAAATCCATACCGCCCATGCCGCCCATGCCGCCGCCACCCATGCCGCCAGGCATGCCGCCGCCGCCAGCCGACTCCTTCTTCGGAGCCTCCGCGATCATGGCTTCAGTGGTGACCAGCAGGCCGGCGACCGAGGCCGCGTCCTGGAGAGCCGTACGGACAACCTTGACCGGATCGACGATACCCATGGCGATCATGTCGCCATATTCGCCGGTCTGGGCGTTGTAGCCGAAGGTCGCGCCCTTGTTCTCAAGGATCTTGCCGGCAACGATCGATGCTTCCGCACCGGCGTTGGCCGCGATCTGGCGGGCCGGAGCCTGCAGCGCACGACGCACGAT
>NZ_RZQT01000292.1:0-888 GCF_003998485.1 Mesorhizobium sp. M7A.F.Ca.CA.001.04.2.1 | reverse complement strand
GAAGTATCGAGCGCTCACCTCCTCGCCGCGCGGTCCGATCAAGCTCCAAGTCAGGTTCTGCAGCGGATCATTGGTTAGGTTGTCGAAATAGAGCCGCCTAGCGTTCGCCAGATCGAAGGTATAGCGGCTTTGCTGGCCGGCATGCGCGATCGCTCCGTCAACCGTCGCGCCGACCGTCAGCGCGGCTATTGTGTCCTCGACCTTGTGGATCGCAAAGCCGAAATCCACTGGGCTCGCATTGGATACATAGCCCTCGATCGCCAGCGTGTAGGTGCCCGTGAACGCCAGCGCCTGGACGTCGACGTCTCCAAAACCATTGAACCAGACCTGCCGGCCGAACGGATCGAGCAGTCGCCAGACGGTGCCGCCGCTATCGCTTTGTTGGTCGAAGAAGAACTTTTCGCCGACCGTGGCATCGAAGCGGTAGAGCGCCGTCTCCGTGCCGGTCGGCAGCGTCCCCGACACCGGCGTGGCCGAGGCGATCGGCGTCGCCATTGCGATATCAAGCAGCCGGAAGCTGTAGGAGCCCGTTGATCCGCTGCCTTGCACGCGCAGCTGATAGGTGCCGGGAATCTTCAGCGTGATAACCGGATCACTTCCGAAATTCGCTGCATCTGAATTCGTGAAGAAGCGAGAGGCTATCTCGCCCTGTGGCCCGATCAAACTCCAGGTCAGGCCCGAATTATTCAGGGCATCGAAGAGGAGTTGCGTCGGTTGAGTGATATCGAAGACGTAGTTGTCCTCTTCGCCCGCCGTGTCGATCGTACCTGTCGTGGTGGCACCCAGTACAAGAGGCGTTCCAGTCGGAGCCGGCAGGTCGACATGCCCCTCGGACGTGACATTGAAGGTGTATTGAAGCGCCCCATTCGCATCAATCTGCCCTTCGAA
>NZ_RZQT01000291.1:0-895 GCF_003998485.1 Mesorhizobium sp. M7A.F.Ca.CA.001.04.2.1 | reverse complement strand
CCAGCAGCAGGACGCCATTGTTTTCCTTCGCCTGGCCGAGCTTCCAGAAGCGGAACAGCCGGTTGGCGTAAGGCTCGATCTCCTCGCCATCGAGGCTGGGAATCGTCGCGACGACGATCTGGTCGGAACCTTTCGTCTCGAAGTCGGCGAGCTTCCGCGTCAGCGCCGTCTTGGTCGCGGCGTCGATGATGCCGGCATTGTCGACGACACGGCCGGTCAGCGCCGGCAAGTCGGTCGCGTAGGCCATGACGCAGGAGAACAGCACGACCGCAGCAATCAGGACGGCCGAGGCGAGGCGGTCGCGTTTCGACAGGCTGATGCTGGATACCATCATGCCATCACCAGCTTCCCGACGAGCCGCCGCCGCCGGACGAACCGCCGCCGCCGGAAAAGCCTCCACCGCTGCTTGACCCCGAAGACCAGCCGCCGCCGGAACTCCCCGACGACCAGCCGCCACTGGAGGATCGCCGGCTTGGCTCGAAGGTCATGCCAAGCCAGCGGTAGCGGCCGGGGCCAAGCTTCTGGCCGAAGATCGGCGGCAGCACGGAAGCCGCAATGCTGCCGAAGAAGATGATCGCCCAGATGCTGATGAAGACGGCGAAGAACAGGTCGTCGGAATCGAAAGGCGCTTGCTGGTTGCGCTCGCCGCGCGCCTCCAGTTCTTCGGGATTGCCCTCCAGCACCATGACCATGTCATCGACGGCCTTGCTGATGCCGCCGGAGAAGTCCCCGGCGCGGAAGGCCGGCACCATGTCATTCTCGATGATCAGCTTGGTGTGCAGGTCGGTCAGCGTGCCTTCCAGCCCATAGCCGACCTCGATGCGCATCTTGCGGTCGTTCGGGGCCACCAGCAGCAGGACGCCATTGTTTTCCTTCGCCTGGCCGAGCTTCCAGA
>NZ_RZQT01000290.1:0-997 GCF_003998485.1 Mesorhizobium sp. M7A.F.Ca.CA.001.04.2.1 | reverse complement strand
GAAAGCCCGCGATGGTGCTGATGGCCGACAAAGGTCGCTATGCCGGCGGCGCTTTCGTTGCCTTTAAAGCCGACAAGCGCCAGCGCCTGTGGGATCGCGTGCAAGGGAAAGTCGGCGGACCAGTGCCTATCGGTCTCAAGCAAGAAAAGGCCGAATGGCTTAAGCCTGGTCTGGTCGGTCGCGTGCGGTTCCTGAAAGGCGAGGAGAAGCTTCGCCATGCGAAGCTGCTGGATTACCGGGAGGAATAATTCTTGGGCTACTGGCAAGGAGTGCTGCCCACATTGCGGAACAGAACCGTGTGGCTGACGTTGTGCCGACATCGGCACGTCTAGGAGAAACGGCATGGTGGCGCCGCGCGCGGTCTGGAAGGGTTTTCTGAGGGTCGGTTCCGTGTCGTGCGGGGTGAAGATAGTTGGTGCTACAAGCGAGGCATCCAAGATCCACTTCAAGATTCTGAACCGCAAGAACGGCTTGCCCGTCAAGAGCGCCTATGTCGACGAAGGGACCGGCGATGTTGTCGAAGTCGCGGATCAGATCAAAGGCTACGAGGCGGACAAGGGCGAGTTCATACAAGTCGAGCCGGACGAGATCAAAAAACTGAAACTGACGTCGCAGCATACACTCGACGTCGATTCCTTTGTTCCCGTTGCCGAGATCGACACGCGCTATCTCGAAAAGCCCTACTACTTGATCCCGGCAGACGGAGCTTCCCTGGAGGCCTTTGCCATTTTGCGCGATGCGATGGCCAAGAAGCGCGTTGCGGCGCGATCCTGCGTCGTACTCTATCAGCGCGGGCGCGAAGTGTTAATACAGCCGCTTGAAAAAGGAATGCTGCTGACCGAGTTGCGCACCCACAATGAGATGACATCGGAAGACACCGTCTTTAATGACGTGAAAAGCCCAAAATACGATTCGGATTTGCTCGAAATCGCGGGCCTCCTTATCGACAAGAAGGTGACGAAGTTTGATCCCTCGAAATTCGAGGACACCTATGAAG
>NZ_RZQT01000028.1:0-64174 GCF_003998485.1 Mesorhizobium sp. M7A.F.Ca.CA.001.04.2.1 | reverse complement strand
GCCTTGAAGACATAGGGGCGGTCGTTCTCGTTGCCGAACATGATGGCATCGACGCCGCCGTTCTGCAGCTTGCGGATGTCGGAGAGTACGCCATCGATCAGCTTGTCGAGGCCGCCATCGGCATCATAGAGGGGCGTTCCCGGCAGGGCACCGATATGTGCCATCGAGATGACAGCCTTCTTCTTGTCGCCGAAAAATTCAAATACCATCGAGTCTTCTCCTTGGGGATAAAGTGAAAATGGCGCGCCTCAGTCGCGCGTCAGTGGCGGCGCGATTCGCAGGTCGACCTTGGCCGCGGCGAGCGCCGCGGCGATCTTGGCCGGCGGCTCGGCATCGGTGATGAGGATGTCGATGTCCGACAGTGGCGCTATCCGCACCAGCGACATGCGCAGGAATTTGGCGGAATCGCACAACACGATCTTGGTGCCTGACCGCCTCAGATAGGCGCGCTTCATATCGGTATCATCGAAGGAATAATCGAAGAGGCCGTCCGCTGTGATACCGGAGACGCCGATCACGGCGACATCGAACCACAGCGCCTCGAACTGGGCGATGGCCGCAGGCCCGCCGGTCGACATCTCGTCGGCCCGTACGCGGCCGCCGGCAACATAGACTTCGGGCACACCGCCATTCAGCGCCGCCGCGATCCTGAGGCTGTTGGTGAACACCTTGGCGTGCGGAAGGTCCCTGAGGTGCTCGGCCATCAGATAGGTGGTGGTGCCGACATCCAATGCGATCGTGCGGTATCCCGAAACCAGCGCGGCCGCGGCCGCGGCAATCGCGGCCTTCGGGTCGCGGCGCTGGCGCAAGCGCGAATCGAAACTCGGCTCTTCGCTGTCCATGGCGACCAGCGGCGGGTTGTCGGCCTCGATCGCGCCGCCATGGATTCGGACCAGCCTACCCTCGCGTTCCAGTTCGACGAGATCGCGGCGGATCGTCATGTCGGAAACGGCAAGTTCGGCCGCTGCCGCGGCGACGGTGAGCGACCCCGTCCGGCGCAGCAAAGCCAGGATGCGTGCCTGCCGGTCGTGCGCGAGAAGGCGCTGACGATCGGCGTCGCGCGGTGCGCCATGCGGCGATGTCTCAGGAAGGGTGGTGTCGTCTGCCATCGATGTATCCGGTGGGTAAGCCGCCGACGAAGCGGTCTGCTGATCTTCACACTACCGCATGATCAAACATTTTCAAACAAAAATATGTTTGCAGTGTTCGATTTTATTGGTATGCATCTCGATATCAACAAAATGCGTTCCGCCATCAAGCAGAGAGAATACGACCATGCCGGCTGTCTCCGTCACGCCTCCCGTGCTTGCCGAACTCGCGGGCAAGCGAGCCTTCGTGACGGGCGGTGGCGCGGGGATCGGCCGGGCGATCGCGACCGCCCTGACGCGGCAGGGCGTCGCCGTGGCGATCGGCGATCTGGATCCCAAGGCGGCACGTCAGGCGGCTGAGGAAATTGGTGGCGGTGCCGCCGCCGTCACGGTCGATGTCCGCCGCCGCGATTCCGTCGAGGCGGCCTTCTCCACCGTACTGGAAGCGCTTGGCGGCTGCGACATCCTGATCGCCAATGCCGGCGTGTCCACCATGCAGCACGCGCTCGATCTGACCGACGAAGAGTGGGACTTCAACTTTTCGGTCAATGCCCGCGGTGTATTCCTGGCAAATCAGATCGCTGGACGGCATTTTGTCAAGCAGGGCACGGGCTGCATCGTCAACACCGCCTCGCTTGCCGCGAAGGTCGGTGCGCCGCTCCTGGCGCATTATTCGGCATCCAAGTTCGCCGTGCTCGGCTGGACGCAGGCCTTTGCCCGCGAGCTCGCGCCCAAGGGGATACGCGTTAATGCCGTCTGTCCGGGGTTCGTCAAGACCGGCATGCAATCGCGCGAAGTCGAGTGGGAGGCGCATCTGCGGCAAGTCACGCCCGAACGGGTGGTCGCCGACTATATCGCGCAGACGCCGCTCGGCCGGCTCGAGCTGCCGGAGGATGTCGCCGACGTCGTCGTGTTCCTCTGCTCGGATCAAGCCCGCTTCATGACCGGCCAGGGCGTCAACGTGACCGGCGGCGTCTACATGACCTGACGGCCTTTCGGCGGCTGTAGCCGGATACTGATGCGGGCACGCGCCTATCCAAAAAAGTGAACACATATGATCAGAAGTTAGGCTTTTAATGTTATATTTTGTTCTCTAAGATGACCGTTCGCTCGACTTCGGCCTTCGGCGTCAGCCGGGTCAGACGGGTTCATGAGGAAAGTCTATGGCGTCTATCGAGCTCGATCGCGTTTCCAAGCTCTACGGCAATGGCAATTACGGGGTGCATGAGGTCGATCTCACCATTCCCGATGGTGAATTCGTGATCTTTCTCGGTCCGTCGGGATGCGGCAAGTCGACGACGCTGCGGATGATTGCCGGTCTGGAGAGTATCTCCTCCGGCGATCTCCGCATCGGTGGCAAGAGCGTCGCCAATGTCGCCCCGCGCGACCGAAACGTCGCCGTGGTGTTCCAGAGCTACGCGCTCTATCCGCATATGTCGGTGCGGCAGAATATGGCCTTCGGGCTGAAGATGCGCGGCACCGACGCGGCGGTCATCGATGCCAAGATTGCAGACGCCGCTAACCTGCTCGGTCTGCAGAATCTTCTCGGCCGCAAGCCGGCAGCGCTTTCGGGTGGCCAGCGGCAGCGTGTCGCGCTCGGCCGGGCGATCGTTCGCGAACCGGCGGCCTTCCTGCTTGACGAACCGCTGTCCAATCTCGATGCGCAACTGCGTGCCGAGATGCGGCTCGAACTCGTGAAGCTGCACCGGCGCCTCGGCCGCACCATCGTCCATGTCACCCACGACCAGGTCGAGGCGATGACCATGGGCGATCGCATATGCATCATGCGCGATGGTCGCCTGATCCAGGCCGGCCGGCCGCTTGAAGTCTATGCCGACCCGGTCAACACCTTCGTCGCACGCTTCCTGGCGACGCCGCCGATGAACCTCATTCCGGCCACGCTTCAGGCCGCACCTGGCGAAGGGCTCTCCGTCCTGACCGACAGCGGTGCCGTGCTTGCCGTCCCCGCCCGCCACCGCAACGCTTATGGCGAGCGTGCCGGGCGCCGCGTCATTCTGGGCGTGCGGGCCGAGGATTTCCACGAAAGCCCCGACAAGCCGGACTGGCAGAAGATTGCCGTACGGGTCGTGGCCGTCGAGGCTCTCGGCGCCGAGAACGTCCTGATCGGCCAGATTGCCGGTCAGGCCACCGGCAGGGATGATGCTCACCCCGCGGGGGGCGACAAGCCGTTGGAGATCGCCGCCCGCCTCAGCCGTTATTTCACGGCGCCCGTCGGCTCGATGGTCGAACTCTACATCGACCCGCTGCCGATGCACCTCTTTGATCCCGAAACCGAACTGGTCATCGCGCGGCCGAGCCTCATGGGGGCCACGCGATGACCAGCATGGACAGAAACGAACGGCCGGCCTTTCGTCGCCGCTTCGGCTTGCATTTCGGGCTGATTGTCGTCTGCGCCATCGTGCTGCTGCCGCCGCTCTGGGTGCTGCGGACAAGCTTCGTCCCCGAGCAGTTGTCCTACAGCAACGAGCTGATGCCGGCCTTTACGACGGACAATTATTCGGCGCTGCTGTCGAGCCGCTTCGGTCAGTCCTACCTCAACAGCCTGATCGTCGCGCTCGGCTCGGTTCTGCTCGCATTGCCTTTTGCCGCCACGACCGGCTATGCCTTCGCCCGCTTCCGCACGGGCGGTCGTTGGGCGCGTTTTGCCGTTCTGGCGACGCAGATGTTGCCGCCCGTGGCGCTGGTGCTGCCGACCTTCACGCTGTTCCGAAGCCTGGAGCTCAGCAATTCGCTGACGGGGCTGATCATCGTCTATGCCGCGCTCAACCTGCCTTTCCTGACCTGGATCCTGATGGGCTTCTTCGAGGGCATTCCAGTCGATCTGGAATGGGCGGCGATGACCGACGGCGCGACCGCCTGGGGCGCCTTCTGGCGTATTGTCCTGCCGGTGTCGATGCCCGGTATCGCGGCCGCCGGCGTGCTCGGCTTTATCCTGGCGTGGAATGAGTTTTTGTTTGCCCTGGTTTTGAGCGGGCCGAAGACGGCAACCATACCGGTTGCGCTTGCGGCGTTGCAGACCTCGAACGGCGTCCAGATCGCCAAGGTTTCTGCCGGCGTCGTCCTTGCCATCCTGCCGCTGGTCGTGGCTTCCCGCTTCATCCAGCGTTTCATCGTCCAGGGCTTGACGTTCGGCAGCGTGAAATAGGCCGGCCGCTCCGAGAGCCGACATGGCTCGCTAGCCGGTTATGAAATCGTGGCGGGATCACCGCCGCGTCCAGAGGGAAAGAGGAGTAGAGAGTTATGACTTGGAACAAGCAGACCTTGATCAAAATGCTGATGACGGCCGTGAGCGGGGCAGCTGTTGTCGGCGCATCGCTTCCGGCCAGGGCGGCTGAGCCCATCACCTTGCACGCCTTGATGGAGGACGTGCCGGAAACCAAGATCATTGAAGCGCTGTTGCCCGAATTCGAGAAGCAGACCGGCATCAAGGTCGAGTTCGAGAAGATCGGCTATCCTGACATGCACGACAAGCTGGTGTCGCAGCTGACCGCGCCGCAGAGCTACTACAATGTGCTCGAGGTCGACTTCCTGTGGGCCGGCGAATTTCCGGCGGCCGGCTGGCTGGCCGACCTGAAACCCTTCGTCGAGAAATCCAAATACGATCTGAGCCCCTTCATTCCCTCGACGCTTGACCTGCTCGGCCGAACCAAGGACCAGCTGTTCCTGGTGCCCATGTACAACTACTCGATGGGCCTCCTCTACCGGAAGGACCTGATCGGCGACGAGAAGCTCAAGGCCGCCTACAAGACGGCAACCGGCAAGGAGCTCGCTTTGCCGACGACGCTCGAAGATTATGTGGCGATTTCCAAATTCATGAAGGCCAATGCCGGTGTCGCCGGGGCCGCGATGCAGGGCCAGCGCGGCGATCCCAACAGCATGGAATTCTCCAACTACCTGTTCTCCGCCGGCGGCAGCTACCTCAATGCCGACGGCAAGGCGAGCCTCGACACGGCAGAGGCCAAGAAGGCGCTCGATCTCTATGTCGACAATATCCAGCACGGCGCCCAGCAGGGTGCTGTGTCGGCGACGCTCGACGACACCATGCGCCTGATGTGCAGCGGTTCCGCCTTCAGCATGGTCACCTATTGGTGGATGCTGCCGCAGATGGACGATGCCGTGAAGTGTCCGACGGTCGCCGGCAAGGTCGGCCTGTCGGTGATGCCGGGCGGCCATGGCGAGAGCGGCGGCTGGGGCTGGGGCATTCCCAAGAACACGTCGCCGGAAGAGCAGGAAGCCGCCTGGACCTTCATCCAGTGGGTGCAGAGCAAGGATGTTTCGGTGAAGCGCGCGCTCGAGGGCCACGCGCCCGTGCGCAGCGATGTCTATGCCGATGCGGCGGTGCTGGCGAAATATCCCTTCTACAAGACCGCCCAGGATGTGGTGGCGACCGGCAAGTCGTTCCCGATCTTCACCTATTCGGCGCAATACGAGGATCTGCTCGGTACCCAGCTTTCGCTGGCGGCTGGCGGCCAGGCGACATCGGACGCGGCGCTGAAGGCAGCTTCTGACGGCCTGCAGGGGCTCCTCGACAAATAGCGGTCCGGCTCGGCAAGGAGACCCGGCGCGGCGATGTCAGCCGCGCCGGATTTTCCAGACCCCGGATCTTGACGAGATCAGCAACGCCACCCCGACCAAGGCTCGGCCACGATGCACAATGCGATCAAAAAAGGATGGGCTGCCCGTGGCCGCGAGTGGCGGACCGGCTGGGCCTTCGCCTTGCCCGGCCTGCTGCTGCTGGCGATCGTGATGGGCTTTCCCCTGGCCTATGCCTGCATCCTCTCGATCTCCTCGATGACCTTGATCAAGCCGCAGTTCCTGCCGCTTGTCGGGTTCAAGAATTTCGCTTCGATGATCGGCGATGAGCTGTTCTGGAACGCGCTCTGGCTCACCGTGCGCTATTCGGCGGTGACGGTGGTCGGTGAATTCGTGATTGGGCTCGGCATCGCCCTGATGCTCAACCGGACGGTCCGGATGAAGCCGGTCTATTTCGCGGTTCTGACCATTCCCATGGCGATGTCGCCGATCAGCGTCGCCCTGATCTGGCGCATGCTGCTCCAGCCCAATCTCGGCATCGCCAATCATCTGATGGAAACGTTCGGCCTGCCGCGCCTCGACTGGCTGGGCACGCCAGGCATGGCGCTCTGGACGATGGCGGCGATCGACATCTGGCAGCAAATGTCCTTCGTCGTGCTGATCCTCGCCGCGGGGCTCGCCGCTTTGCCGCGCGATCCCTATGAGGCGGCTGAAGTGGACGGCGCGCGCGGCTGGCAGCAATTCCTCTACATCACGCTTCCGATGCTTCGGCCGGTCGCGGCGATCACCATCATCATCCAGCTGATCAACGAATTCCGGACCTACGATCTGCCCTATGTCCTGACCAAGGGCGGGCCGGGCAACGCGACCGAAGTGCTGAGCTTCTTTGCCTATCGCCGTGCCTTTCTCGGCCTTTCGCTCAACGAAGGCGCGGCAGCCGCGTTCGTGCTGCTGCTGATCGTCCTTCTGCTCACCGTGATCTTCTTCGCCGTCCTCGAACGCTCGCAATCGGGTGAGGGCCGGAAGTAGGGTTGTTAAGCCTTGAGCAATCTATGCGGTCTATCCTGGCCTGCAGATTGTCGAGGGAACATGAAACGCCAGCCGCTTCTGCTTTTCGCCTTCCCGTTTCTCATTCTGGCGGTCCTGGCAGGGGAGCGCATGGCGACCTTGTTGCTGGGCGCCTATCCAGCCAGCCCCACCGCATGGTGGCTATGGCTTGAACTGCGCCCCTTGTCGACGGTGCTTTGGCAGCAGGTGGATGTCTGGCTGGGCGGTTCCATGGCGTTCGAAGCCGCTATCCTTGCCGCCGCATCGATCGTCTGCTGGATGGCGTGCCACGCCAAGCGGTCGGCTTTCTTCTTCCTCGCCAACCATATCGCCCTGATTTTCGCCGGGCTGATGATCGCGGTCGGCAGCCATTCGGAAACGGCGAGCACGATTGCCGAATTCACGTCGCCCAAGGGTCTTCCCTATTCGCTGGCCGTCGACTTCACCTTGAAGAACAGCCTGGTGCTGCTTTTGGGCTTCGTGGCCTGTGCCTACTGCCACATCGCCTTCCTCACCGAGGCGCGGGAGCGGTCCGTCCGGGCCATCCGCATCCTCGCGCTGCAGCGCGATCTTTAGATCTCGCCCAAGCGGCCTTCGTTCAGCCACGCCCGAAGTCTAGTTGATCCGGCGGTAATAGACCTTGCCGTCGGGCTGCTGGATGCGCTGGTAGTTGGAGCTTGGGGCAGGGGGCGACGCCGAGGCGATTCTCCTCCTGGGTGCGGGCGCTTCGATGACGCCGGGCTCGCTCGCGCTCTCGCCGTCGAGGGCTTCGGGCGCTTGCGCCAGCGTGCTGGTAGCGATCTCGGAGGGTTCTTGCGCACCCGGCATGGCCTCGCCGCCGGCGACCGGTACATTCTGCCCAAGCCGGGCAATGCTGGCATCGATCTCGTTGAAGCTGCCTTGCAACTGGCTGTCCAGTTTCTCGAACCGGCTCTGAAAACCGTTGTTGACCGTGTCGAGCCGGGCTGCGATCCGCTGCTCGAATGCGCCGAGCTGCTCCAGCCGCGCCTCGACGAAACGCAGGTCGCTCATGCCCCGATAGAGATAGACCGCGGCCGCCATGTTGACTGCGGTGATCAGAAGCGCGCCGCCGGCGACGATGACGGCGATCGTCTTTGCCTTGCTGGGTTTCCCGGCGGCAGCCGGTTCGCGCTGTTCCTGGTTTCCGATATCGATCGCCGGCATGTCCGGTTCGCTGATCATCGTCATTGGACCACCACCTTTGCGCCGACCGCGACGCGTTTGAAGAGATCGATCACATCCGTGTTGGTGAGGCGAAAACAGCCCGATGTCCCGTCGAAGCCGACACCCGACGGGTCGTTGGTGCCGTGTATGCGGTAGAGCGTGTCGCGCCCGTCCCGCGACAGGTAGAGCGCCCTTGCGCCGAGCGGGTTGTAGGGGCCGGCGGGCACCATTTTCGGCAGCTCCGGCTGGCGCGCGCGCATTTCCTGCGGCGGGCGCCACTCCGGCCATTCGGTCTTCGCCCCCACCTTGACGATGCCGGTCCAGCCGAACCCGTCGCGCCCGACGCTGATCTGGTAGCGCAGTGCCTGGCCCTGGCGGGTCACCAGGTAAAGCGCCTTCTCGTCCTTGCGGATGATGATCGTTCCCGGCTGCTCGGCCGTTCTAAAGGCGACGGCCTTGCGCAGGCTGGGCCCCATCGCCGGCAGCGGCGGCCGCTCCGAAAGTGCCGATCGCGCCTCGGCGAAGCCGTGGACGGACAGCGCCAACGCCATGCCGAGCACGCAGGCGCCGGCGAGCTTTGGGGCGATCCGGTATCTATCGGGCAGCGTCATCGAGCCGCTCTTTGAACATCCGCTTCAGATCCTTGTTGAAGCGCGCCCGCCCATCCACTTCTGAAGGCGGGATGGCCCTGTTCAGCGCGTCGGTCAGAAGCGCGTTGTCGAGCGCGACCGACTTGATGTGCGGCGCCTTGAAGATCTTCTCGAGCTCGCTGCGCGAAAAATGGTTCCCGAACCATTTGCGCTTGTGCTTGTTGGCGACCAGCGTGATGCTGACCGCATTGCCGCGCAGCTCGCGGATCTTCTTGTAGAGCCGCTTGCCTTGCCGCAGCGAAGCGACATTGAGTTCGAACACGATGAAGATCTCGTCGCTCGTCGACAGCACGGAATTGTGCCAGGGCGTTTCCAGATTGGGCAGGTCGATGACGATGTCGTCGAAGCGGTAGGCGACGAGGTCGAGCAGCCGGAAGACGAAATCGCTGCCATGCGGCTCGAACGGCAGTTGCGGCCGCTCGAACGCGTAGAGGGTGAGGCCGGACGGGCGCGACAGCTTGATGACGTCCATCAGCTCGACATCGAGCCGCTCCGGCTGGCCGATGATGCCGGCAAGGTCGAACTGGTTGAACAGATTGAGATAGGCGCCGCAATTGGCGCTCTGGAAATCCAGGTCGACGAGACAGGTGGACGCCGCGCGCTCAGCCGATTTCGACGCCAGGAATTCGGCCGCCGACAGCGCCAGCGTCGTGGCGCCGGCGCCGCCGCTGGCGCTGATGAAGGTGATGATCCGGCTTTTCGTTCCCTGGTTGCCGGTGTCGTGGAAGGTCACCGCATTGAGCAGCTCCTTGCCGTCGAGCGGCTTGTGCAGCCAGTCCGAGGCGTTCATGCGCACCAGAACGCGCGTCTGCTCCGAGCTCAGCTCGTCGGAAACCGCGATCAGCGGCACGCTGGCCCACAGCGCGCGCGCCTCGACGATGCCGGGCCTGCCGAGCAGCTCGCCATTGCCGAGATCGAGGATGACGATGCCCGGGCGTGTGTCCGCCGGCGGTCCTTTCAGAAAATCGCTCGTCTCGGAAACCCTGACGTCATAGATCGCCAGCGCATCGAGCCGCGTCGCCACATCGCGCTTGAAATTCGGATCCGACGAAAACAGCGCCACCTGCTTGCGCTTGGTCGGCGTAACCTTGGTGTTGATGGCGTTCATGACGGCGCGCTCGTTTTCAGGTCTTCGCCCGTGACCGTGCTCAGCATGGAGGGCATGGTGATGTTGTTGAAACCCATCAGTCCTTTCAGAAAGAAGAACTGGAAGGTTACATTCTGCAGGCTGACGCCAATTGTCGGGACCGTTCCACTCAGCCTCGTCTGGAATCCCAGCCCGCTGGCTGTGTAGGTGACGACGATGTTGGAGCGGTGCAACCCGGGGAAAAAGTGGCACATCCCGGGTCGCTGATTTGCCGCCAGCGCAGGGCAGGCGTCATCACTGGTAACCGCTGTATCTCCGCGGAAAATGCGGCTGAAGTTTGCTGCTGACCAAACTCCTGCGACACAGTACGCACCCGTGCAGCTGCAGGTCGATGTAGCGCCGTTGCAGACATAGGCAAAGGCTCCCGCTGCGATTGGGGCGCCTGGCGTCGCGATCGGGCCGGCTGCCGAAATCTGTGGCGCGATTGGATCCGAGATGGAGGCCAACCGGGCCCCGATCTGCACTGCCTTCGTGGCTGCGTTCCATTGATAAAACGCGTAGCCGAAATCGACGAAGCCGAAGACAAGTGCGAACAGCAGCGACGAGACGATGGTCATTTCCACCATCGCCGCACCGTCTTCCGATTTTGCGAAACGCTGGATCATGGTCAAAACCGGATCAACCGCTCCTCGTGAGTACCATGCAGCGTAATCGGGCCGATGCCGATGAAAGCCAGCATCCCGACACCGGTGTATGGGTAGGAGCCGTCCGCACGGACGATACAAACTTGTGCCGTGGTGGAGCGATATTTGGTAACGCCAGATTCCACGGCATTGTGGCAAGAGCCGGAGGCAGCGATGGTCATCGTCGCATTGTTCGATGTCCCCCCTGATTTTTGCCAGCCGCTAACACGCGGAACATCTGGAACGCCTGACACTCCCACGACCGCCTTCCCGAACACGGCGATATTGCTCGCGATATCGGCACAATTGATCGCTGCTAGCCCGGCGTCAGTATACATCTGGCTATTGCAGCGAGCCGCATAGCGGGCGCCGTCCGACAGTCCGGCCTCCATCAGCAACTTGTCGTGGATCAGATTGCCGAACTCGAACACCCCTGCCGACAGCACAAGCATCAGCGGCGTGATCAACGTCATTTCGACGAGCACAGCGCCCCGATGGTCTCCTCGAAATCTGTTCAGATGTCGCAACAGCATTCTGATCACGGCGGTCACCGGTAAACCTGCGCTTCATCGCGCAGGAAATTGTCAAGCGTACCGCGACCACCTTTGCCAGTGATGTCGACGAGCTCGACATAGATTTCCTTGCCGTCTTTGATAGGCTCAGTGATGAAGAAGCTGCCGAATGCTCTAACGGGGACGTTGTCGACGTTGCCATTGAGCGCAAGCTTGCTGCAATCCAGAATGGCACCGTAAAGGATCCGCCGATCGGGGATCGCAATCGGAGTCTGATTGCACAATGGGAGTCCGGTATCGCCGGAGGTAGACTTATCTCCGATCATTCCGTGATCGACTTCATATTTATAGATGTCGTATCGGGTCGCCGCCTCAGTACCCGTTGCAGTAAATCCACCATCTGTTGGAAATGGCCTCGAAGTGGTGGTGCTGCCCGGAACGAGATGATTGGCGGTCCAATAGCCACTAGGGTTCCAGTTTCCATCTCCAAGCATGCCTGCATCAGCCGGGTGAGCAGGATCAAGGGGTGTACAATTATTGGGGTAGCACCCGTCGCGTGGTAGCCCTGTCGTACCCTGCGCCGCCGTATTGTAGGTAACCGACTTAACGGTCTTGTCCGTGTTGCAGGTCACGTTTTTGACGCCCATTCGTACATTCTGGGCCGGCGGATCAGACGTGACGTAAGTACTTGTCAGTCCAAAACGGGCGTTCAACCCGTTTTCCACGGGTCCCTTGTTTTGACCTGGCTTCGTGTTGACGCCATTTTGGGAATAGCACGAAACAGGCTTAATCTTGGCGAGACTGTCTTTTAGCGCAGGGGCGCCATTGCCTGCGGGCGATTCCAGGAAGGAAAAGTTGCCGGGGCCGTAGAATTTGTCGCCGCGCAGGATCAACTGCCGCCGCCGCTGAGCCCTGCTGCTAGCGGCTTGTTCCAACGTGAGGCCGCCGGCAGCTTCGGTCTTCTCATACGGATTACAGATGAAAACAGGCGTATAGTCACAAACCGAAGTTGAAAAGCCCGCGACCGCACTGGCGCCAACATCGAATGAGTTGTTCGCGGCATTCCCGGTCAGGAAAGACGCTGGGAAGATCGCAGAGAAGCCTACCGGTGTAACCTTCACTTCAACAAACCGAGCTGCTTTTGCGTCCGTGACTTCATCCGTAATCACATCGGTGATCGGCCGAGCATCTCCAGCCACTTCGCTGGATTTGCCAGGATTAAGTGTAGCCGGGATCGATCGAAGATAGCGTCGTGTCACGCCGGCAGCGGCAAGCGTCTGCGGTGGCCCTGATGTCGAAAACGTATATTTGTTGGCAACGAGTGTAGCGAGCGCATGGTCGCCGCGTGTGATGCTGTCCGACTGTCCGTCAAGCTCGGCAGCCGCCGCAAGAGCCAGCGCATCCGCGCCCTTTTGCAAATCATTATGCAGGTTGTTGACCCGGCTCATGTCGATCGCCAGCAGGGAAAAGCCGATGATCGCCGGCAGCGTGACGCTGACGAGGATCAGCGCTATTCCCCTCTGATCGTGCCAGAACGCGCGAATGGTCCGCAGCATGGCCTTACTCTCTGCTCCCCTGACGCCAGGTGTCCTCGTATTGCCTGACGCACTGAAACCGCATCCTTCTGTTCAGTTCGTCATAGGTGCCGGTGCGCCGACATTGACCGTTATGGCCGGCGGCGGCGGCGGCGGCGGTGGAAATCGGTAGTTCTGGGCGACCGATGCCGCGCGCTGACCGTCGCCGTCGATCTTCGTATTCCTGGACGCCGGATTAAGCGGGTCGACCGTCTGCAGCAGCGAATTGAATTTCTGCGTGTCGCCGGCGGCCAGGGTCACCGTATCGTAGTGGTTCAGATAGTCCGCGGCGCAGCCCGTCAGCGCACTGGCACACACGATGAGGATCAAGGCGCTATTTCTTGACATAGAGCATCTTGTCCTTCGATTTGAAGTCGAGCATGTGGCCATAGGGGCCGGTGACGCCTTCGCCCAGTTCATATTTGCGGACCATATCCTTGGTCACTTCAAGCTGGCCGAGCACGAAGAACTCCGGATCGTTGGCGGGCCGCGTCTTGTCGAACGGCGTCGCCAGTTGCTCGCCGGGTCTCACCGGCCGCACGAGATGCGGCGTGACGATGACGACCAGCTCGGTTTCTTCCTTCTGATTGCTCGAATTGCGAAACAGCGTCCCGATGACAGGCACCTGGCCGAGCCACGGCACCTGGTTCTGCAGCTTGGTGGTCTTGCTGGATAGAAGCCCGCCGACCGCGAAGCTCTGGCCGTCGCGCAATTCGACGACGGTCGACAGTTTGCGGTTGGTGAAGATCGGGTCGCCGGCGGTGGTGAAGCCGGTCAAGTCGCTGACCTCAGGCGCCAGCCGGATGTGGATCTTGTCGTCGGCGAGCACGACCGGCGTGAACAGAAGATTGACGCCGAATTGCTTATACTCGATCTGGATCTGGCCATCCTTGTCAAGACTGCGGATGGGGACCTGGCCACCGGCATTGAAGCTGGCTTCTTCGCCGGAAAGTGTGGTCAGGTTGGGCTCGGCCAGAGTACGAACAACGCCCTTGGCCTCTAGCGCTTCGATGATCAAATCGACCTTGATGTTGCTGTCGATGACGCGGGTGATCAAAGCTGCGAACGGGTTTGAATTCGACAAAATGCCGCTCACGAGATCGCCCGCGCCGAGCATTGCGCCGTCCTTGTCGACAGTGGCAATGCCGCTTCCGGCTCGCGTTGTGCCGCTGCTGTTCCTGCTCTGGATCGACACGCCGAGATCGCGCCCGGCATTGCGCTTAGCTTCCAGCACACGCACCTCGAGATTGACCTGCTGGCTGTCGTCGACCGTGACGGAATTGATGATGTCGTCGGGTCCGTACTGCTTCGCCACGTCCATGATCGTCGCCAGTGTGGCGCCGTCCTTGACATGGCCGCCGAGCCTGACCCTGCCGTTGACCGAGCCGATCTCGATGCGCGACTTCGGCGCCACCTGGCGGATCGCCTGCGCCATATCGCTGACATCGACGCCGACTTCGATCTGGAGGGCGCCGAGCGAACGCTTGTCGGTGGAGAACAGATTGACCGTGGTGGTGCCGGCGCCCTTGCCGATGACGTAGAGCGTGCGGTCGGTCATCGGCTGGGCGTCGGCGATCTTCTCGTCGCCGACGACGATATCGCCCAGATTGGCACTCACCTGGATCGTCACCGATTGCGACATCGGCAGGAAAATACGATGGACGGCGGGGGTCGACACGTCAATGAAGCGGTCGGCCGCATTGGTCGCCAGGCCCGACAGCAACAGCGCCGTCAGACATGACAATGCTGCCGTCGCTATCCCTGAGCAGTATCCTTGCATCCCCGTCTCCCCACTCGCTGCTGGTGGCAGCCCTGTTTATTAGCCGCACCTTATCATGGTTGTCGCGGCACGTCATATGTCTCGAGCTTCACGCCCCGAAAAACGCCTATCGTCGCCCGTGCCGGAGGTTCAGCCTGCACGTATTTGACCACTTCCTTGACGACTGGCTGCGCCATCGGGACTGGAGCGGGCTTAACCTTGCCCAGTTCGTCGAGGCGGCTTCCCACCCGCTCTACGGCCTGCGTCAGCCCGGCGATCTTGTCCTCGGCGCGCTTGCGCTCGGCGGCGGCCTCGGCTTCCGATGCTGCCTTCCTGTCGAGTTCCGCCTGCCTGGCGGCGACGTCTGCCGGCGTTTCGCTGGTCAGGTCGGAAAGCGTCACCCGCTCGGTCGTCTCGCCCTTGCTGGCTGCGGCCTGGCGAAGCGCCAGCGACAATTGGCCGGCGCCTGCCGCCAGCGTCAGCTTCTGCGCGTCCCTCGTGCTGGCTTCGAGCGTCACGGATTTAACAACAGTCGGGCTATCCTTGCTTTCGTCGGCGACCTGGTCGACGGCAAGCACCTTCATGCTTTGCAGAAGCACGTCAACAAAACTCTTGTCCGCGCCATCGTCGCCGCGGACCGTTCGCGTCAAAAGCACATCGACCCGGTCGCCTGGGAAGACGAAACCAGCGACGCCCAACACGTCGTTGACGCGGATGGAAACGGCTTTCATGCCCTCGCCGAGCACCGCCGAAAGCGTGGCGCGCTGGCCGGGGCCGGTGATCTTCGTAGCAAGGACAGGCTCGTTCACTCCGATCGCCTGCAGAGCTTGCTTCGAGTCGCCCGTCAGGAGCTCCTTGGTCGTCTTGAAGGCACCCGATGGAACCGCGCCCGCAGGCCATGCGACTTCACGCAATTTGTCGGCAGACAGCGTATCGCCGAACTTCAGTGCCACGGCTGCTACGACAACGGTATCGCGCTGAATGTCCTCGGTTCGCGCCATGGCGCCGCGCTGGTTGGCCAGCCAGATGTTGGCGAGCACCACCGCCAGCACGCCAAACACGCCGGCGAGAACGATCATGATGACGGTGTTAGCGCGCATAAGAAGCCTGCCCAATCATTTTCGATCACTCCACAAGTGGATCGCTTTCGGCCGGAAGAGAAGGCCCAGGCCCTGCTACCTGGGCCTTCTCGAAGCTTCACGGAGCCGGAGTTGTCGCCGTGTTCAAGGTGGTATTGAGCGTTGTCCACTCGGTACTCACCCAGGTGCCGACAAGCGCGACGGTGGCGATAACAGCCACGGTGATAATGCCCAGCAGGACAGTATATTCGACCATGGCAGCGCCGTTTTCGTCGTCGCGGAACTGCCGGGTCATCGTCATGAGCTTCTTCATGTCAATTTCTCCCTTTGGAGGTTGGAACCCGACGAGACAGAGCAAAGGATGAAATCCATACCCAAGCATCCCCCGTCACCTCGATCCTAGGTCCCGCGAAAACGCAGAGTCAAACGAGATTAAGAGTTCCTTAACTTTCATATACATGATTCGGCGAGAACATTACACGCATGAATTTTCTCAACGGCTTGATTCTTTTCATTTTTCCAGCGCCTTAACCATTTGTTCACAATTCGGCCGCGGATGTGGCAAGATTGAGGAAGCATTAGTAAGAATGCATATTCCTTTATATCTAAGGGGTTAGCTGCACATATCGGACGGTTCGTTCCGGGAAATCGGATGAGCGTAGAAAGCGATATCGACGCTCCAGCCGCGAACCGGCAGCCATTCCAAATAAGCGCATTATTACAGGCCTCTGATCTTAACTATGTGGAAAGTATTGAAAGCACGCCGACCACCTCGGCGCTTGTGCCTGCCGTGGTTAACAGTTAGTTTCCCCTAATGAGGGTTAAGGGGAGTATAAGCAAATATGCTGGGGCGGTTCATCAAGGGGTCAAGCGAACACCAGGCAGTGACAAAGGTTGAGCCGCTGGTGGTGCCGCCTGTTGCTCCTGCCCTTGCGCCAATCACCGATGCTGAATCGCGCCGTGAAGAATTCTTGACGCTCAAGGTCGAGCTTCATCGCCATCTTATCGATCGGTTCAATCTAACCGCCCTTGAAAATGCTTCCAAGGACGAGATCCTGAATGAGATCCGTCCCATCGTGCGTGAGTTCGTGCGAAATCGAACCGTGCCGCTAAATGCTCGAGAGCTCGATCAGCTAACCAGCGACACTGCCGACGAGATGCTGGGACTCGGGCCGATCGAACCGTTGCTCAAGGATGACTCCATCGCCGATATATTGATCAACACCCACAAACGGGTCTTCATCGAGCGGCGCGGTATTATCGAGGAAACTTCGATCCGTTTCCGCGACGAGGCGCATCTCTTGCGGATCATCAACAAGATCGTCTCGGCGATCGGTCGGCGGGTCGACGAATCCGCACCAATGGTCGACGCACGATTGGCGGACGGCTCACGCGTCAACATCGCGGTGCGGCCGATCTCGGTCGACGGCCCGCTGGTGTCGATCCGCAAATTCTCTAAAAATCGCTATTCGCTCGAGCGTTTGATGGCGTTCAATTCGATCCGTCCACCCATGATCGACCTGCTGCGGATCGCCGTCCAGGCGCGCAAATCGATTCTCGTTTCGGGAGGCACCGGCAGCGGCAAGACCACCTTGCTCAATGCATTGTCGAGTTACATTCCCTCGAAAGAGCGGCTGATCACCATCGAGGATGCGGCGGAACTGCAATTGCAGCAGCCGCATGTCGGCCGTCTGGAGACACGCCCGCCCAATGTCGAGGGGAAAGGCGAGGTGCGCCAGCGTGAATTGCTGAAGAACGCGTTGCGCATGCGGCCGGACCGCATCATCGTTGGCGAGGTGCGTGGCGAGGAAGCCTTCGACATGCTCCAGGCGATGAACACCGGCCATGAGGGATCGATGACCACCATACACGCCAACACCCCGCGCGACGCGATCTCGCGGCTGGAGCAGATGGTCGGCATGGCCGGCATGCCGATGAGCAACGATTCTATTCGGGCGCAGATCGCCTCGGCCATCGACATCATCGTGCAGACACAGCGTCTTTCGGACGGCGGCCGGCGTGTCACCTCCATATCGGAATTGACTGGCATGGAGGGCAATGTCGTCCAGCTACAGGAAATTTATCACTTCATCCGGCGCGACGTGGCCGCCGACGGCGCCATTATCGGAGAGTTTCGCGCCACCGGTGTGCGACCGCGTTTTGCCCAGGAGGCGGCGACGCTGGGCCACCATTTCGCCAAGGATGCCTTCAACCCGCAGGTTGCGCTCTGATGCTGACGGGCCAGACGCTCCTTTACTTCATTTATGTGTTGGCGGCTGCGTCAGTGATCCTTGCTGCCGAATCCTTCTACCTGTCTTTTGCCGGCCGACGGGCGAAAGCGGGGATTATCAATCGACGCTTGCAGCGACTGGGTGAAGAATCGCCAGCCGAACAAAGCCTGCAGGGTTTGCTGCAAGAACGAGGGCTTACAGCATCGGGCGATTTTGTTTTCGGCGCGATCGCCTTGAATCGCCTTTACACCCAGTCCGGCATTACCGGAAACCCACTCGCTTTCGCGGCAGTTTTCCTGCTCGCCGGCCTGGTCCTGGCACTCATGTTGCCATTGCTATTGGGTTTCTCAGCCATTGTCGCCATCATTGTGTTTCTGGTCGTTGGGCTTGTCCTTCCGCTTCTCGTTCTTCGGCGAGCGCGCAACAAGCGGATCCAGAAATTCGCCGCCCAGCTTCCGGACGCACTCGACATGATCGTCCGCTCGTTACGGGCGGGTCATCCAACCACTGTGGCGATCGGACTGGTCGCGCGGGAAATGCCGGACCCTCTCGGCACAGAATTCGGAATCGTCTCCGACGAAATCACCTTTGGCCTCAGCCTTGAGCAAGCCGTCCGAAAACTCTCGCAACGCGTTGGTTTCGAAGGTCTCCATTTGCTGTCGGTTTCGCTCTCCATACAGGCCAAGACCGGCGGAAATCTGACCGAGATCCTGGCCAATCTGTCGTCTGTTTTGCGAGAACGGCGCAAGCTGCGCATGAAGATCAAGGCGCTCTCGGCAGAAGGCCGCATGTCGGCCTGGATCATCTCGTTGTTTCCGGTCATCATGTTCTGCATTCTCCTTGTCGTCGCTCCGAAATTCTATGGAGACGTTTGGGGTAGCCCGCTGATCTTCCCGGTTTTCGTAATTTTCGGATCTTGGGCGCTACTCGGCGATTTCATCATGTACCGCATGGTCAATTTCGATATCTAAAGGAGGGCGTGGAAATTCTAATGAGTCTCGAAGATCCAGCCATTCTTCTATCCCTTGCCGTCTTCCTGGCAGCTGCGGCGCTGTTTGTGTTGGGTGCCTTGGTTGTCATGCCGGCCATCCAGACAAGGAGGCTGGTTGCTCAGAGCCTCTTGTCTGAGGGGACCAATCGCCGGTCGCTTTACGCGCAGCAGGAACTCAACAAGATCTCCGCGCAGCGGCCTGTCGATGCCTATTTCCGAGCTTTGGAAAAGGAACGCGGCGAACCGAATGCGCTGGAAGCGAAACTGTTTCGAGCCGGATTTCATCAACCAAGCGCGCCTATAATCTATACGTTGTCTCGTCTCAGTGCAGTATGTATCGGCTTTCTCGCTTGCTATGCCATTTTGAGTGCCGTGCTACCGCCAAGGATACCCGGCTTCGTGGCGTTCGCCGGTTCAGCATTGATCGGGCTTGGTTGCTTGGTCATTCCCAGCATTGCACTCGATCGATTCGAAAATGGACAGAAACAGGTCTACCGCCGCGGTTTCCCCGATTTCATGGACATGATGATAACCTGTGCTGATGCCGGCATGAGCCTCGAAGCGGCCGTGGAGCGCGTCGGCGCCGAACTTGCCGGCACGCACAAATGGCTCGGCATCCAGTTGTCGATCATGACTTTGCAGTTGCGAGCGGGTAAACCCCTGCGTGAGGCTCTGAAGGAACTCTCAGATCGTATCGGTCTGGAGGAGGCACGTGCGCTGTCGGTGCTGTTCCGGCAATCGGAAGAGCTGGGCACCAGCCTGACGGAAGCCTTGCGCATCTACAGCGACGAGATGCGCAGCCAGCGGATCTTGCATGCCGAAGAACGTGCCAACGCGCTTCCTGTCAAAATGATGATCCCGCTCGGGCTTTGCATCTTCCCAGTCGTGATGATGGTTATCATGTTGCCGCTGATCATCCGAATGAAAGGCGTTTTCTTCTAGTTTGGTATATCATTTGGTCCTAATGTGAGTCGGGAACCCCAGGGGACACATCTATGAAGAGGGTTATCGCGGCCGCGGCCTGTCTGCTCATGGCGGTGCTTGCCGGCTGCCAGACGGCGGACACAACCGACGGTGTCGTGCGCACGAATGAGCCGTCGAAGGGCGACGTGACGTCCTTTGGCGATGCTTTCGACGGGCTGAAAACGGTCAGCGACGTCGAGTATTACGCCTCCGACCAGGCCGTCGCGGAGGCCAAGAACCAGTTCCGCGCCGAAAATTACGGCAATGCCGGCGCGCTGTTCTTCAAGGCGACGCAACTGGCGCCCAATGACGGCAACGCCTGGATGGGGCTGGCCGCCTGCACCGACCGGATCCACCGTTTCGACCTGTCCGACCGGGCCTATGCCAGGGCCTTCAAGCTGGGCGGCGCGACGCCCGAATATTACAACAATGTCGGCTATTCCTATCTGCTGCGCGGCAAGTTGCAGGATGCCCGCTCGAACTTCCTCAAGGCTTACGAACTGGCGCCCAACGACCCGACCGTCGCCAACAATCTGAAGCTGCTGTCGTCCAGCGTGCAGAATATCGAGCGCTAGCATGCTGCTCGTCGAAGCACTGCTGCTGAAGGCGCTCGCCATCCCTTTGCTGGCAAGGATTGCGTGGGTCGATTTCACCGCCCAGAAGATTTCCAATCGTGACGTGCTGCTGCTGCTCTGCCTGGGTGCGGGGGGCTTGCTGTTGCTGTCGCTCCAATCCGGGTCGTGGTGGGACATGGGGCTGAGCGCCCTTGCCGGGCTTCTCCTGTTTGTCGCACTCTTCCCATTCTGGGCCTTGCGCAAGATCGGCGCCGGCGATGTCAAGCTGATGGCGGTCATGCCGTTCCTGATCGGGGGCAGCAGTCTCGTCCTGTTTTCCATGTTGTTGCTGGTCTTTGCTCTGATCACGGTGATGGTGGTGAAAACCCCGTTCATGCTGCCTGAGGGGGCGTTCCGGCTCTACGTCCAGCATATGGATCGCAAAGGCGTCGTACCGTTCGGGGTGCCGATCTCGATGGCCGCGATCTGTACGCTGGCGTTCCTGATCTACAAGAACTTGGTGTTGGCGAGCAGTTCTGGTTGATGGGTTCCTTCGGAGCCTTCGCAGGCGCATAGGTGGAGGGAGTATTAAACGAAAAACCCGCCTGTGCGGCGGGTCGCTGGCGCAAATCAGCACCATGGACAAAAATGTACCATAGCTGAGGGCAGGGAGTCAAGAAAAAATTCCTATCAGGTTGATGGCTAGATAAACAATCACAGGGAGAAGGCAGCATGGCACTTCACCTTTCGGCGGATGCTCCGGTCTCGGTCGCGGCGCCTCCACAGAAATACCTGTTTGGTCCGTTCATCGATTTTTTCATGCTCGGCGGGAGCGCGTTCCTGATCCTGCCGGTCCTGTATTTCGTGCCGCTCAAATATGAGGGCGTCGTGGCGCTGGCGGCGTTCTTGCTGTCGCATCTCATCAACCAGCCGCACTTTGCCCATTCCTACCAGATTTTCTATCGCAATTTCGCACGCAAGGTGCGCGGTGACGGATACGACAGAAGTCTCCAGATCCGCTACATCATCGCGGGCATTGCCGTCCCAATGATCATGGTCGCTTTCTTCGCCTATGGCTCCGTAACCGGCAACGCCCGCCTGCTGGGATATGCCACCAACGCGATGGGCTTTTTCGTCGGCTGGCACTACGTCAAGCAAGGCTATGGCATGCTGATGGTGGACGCGGTGCTGAAGCGCAAATTCTTCAGCGACCAGGACAAGAAAGCGCTGCTGTTCAACGGATATGCCGTGTGGCTGTTCGCCTGGCTCCAGACAAACGTGGTGATCACCGAAAGGCAGTACTGGGGCCTGGACTACTACACATTCGCTGTCCCGCCCTGGCTCCTCAACATCGCGCTCGCGGTCGCCGCTGCCTCCTCGGCGGCCACCGCCGTGATGTTCGTCAATCGCTGGCGCAAACATGGCGGCGCGCTACCGTATAACGGCGTCGTCGCTTACGTCACGACCCTCTATGCCTGGATTCTGTTCGTGAGATTGAACCCGCTTTGGCTGCTCGTGGTACCGGCGCTCCATTCGTTGCAGTATTTGGCGGTGGTCTGGCGTTACCAGACCAATGTCGAGCGCGACCGCGCGGATGCCGTCAAGGATCCGGAATTCAGGGTGCTGTCCATTCTTGGGCCGATGTACAGGCTGCGGGTGCTGATATTCATCATCGCTGGCACAATTCTCGGTGCTCTCGGTTTCTGGCTGGTGCCGATGGCGCTGAGTGCCCTGGTTCCCTACGACAAACAGGTGCTCGGCTCGTCGCTTTTCCTCTTCATCGCGTGGATATTCATCAACGTGCACCATTACTTCCTGGACAATGTGATGTGGCGTCGCGGCAACCCGGAAGTCTCGAAATATCTGTTCCGCTAACCCTCAGTCCGTTGGATGTTCAGTCCCGCAGGAGATCGAACATCAGCTTGAAGAAGCGGTCCGCGTCGACCTCATGGGCGATGCGGGCATTGTCCTTTTCACCGCGCTCGCCCCAGTAGTCGGCGATGGTCGCGCCGAAGGCGTAGGTGCCGGACAGATCGACGCCGATATGGGCAGGGCGCGTGCGCACCAATGTCGGGTCGATGGCCAGCGCCAGCGCCAGCGGATCGTGCATGGCGCCGCCGACGCCCATCGAGTTGCGGTGCAGCTTCTCGTAGAACAGCAGCCAGTCGTTGACGAGCCGGCCGAGCGGCGTGTCGATGGTGGCGAGTTCGGCATATTGCGGCGCCTCGATCAGCACCTGCATGGTGACGTCGAGGCCGACCATCAGGATCGGCACGCCGCTGTCCAGCACGATCTTCAGCGCTTCGGGATCGCAGAACGCGTTGAATTCGGTCGGCGTGATGATCTCGCTCTTGCGGTAGAACACGCCGCCCATCCAGATCAGTTCCTTGATCTTGGGCAGCACGTCGCGATGCTTGAGGATCATCAGGCCGATATTGCTGAGCGGGCCGGTGGCAACGACCAGGATCGGTTCGGGCGCGGCGCGCAGCCTGTCGGCCAGGAAATCGACGGCATGCTGGTCAACCGGCTTGATCGTCGCCTGCGGCAGGTAGGGCGAGCCCTCGAGCCCGCTCGGGCCATCGGCGGTGCCGAGCACCAGCGGGCGCGCCAGCGGGCGGTGACAGCCCTGCGCGACAGGCACGTCGCCGGCGCCGATATACTCCAGGATGCGCAAGGCATTGGCGGTCGTCTTCTCGACTTCCGCATTGCCGCAGGTCGTGGTGACGCCGATGAGTTCGATGGCCGGCGAGCGATGCGCCATGACCAGGGCGATGGCGTCGTCGTGGCCGGGATCGCAGTCGAACAGGATAGGAGTTGGCTTGGTCATCATGTCGTCTTTCACGCCGCCCGCTCGTAGCGCGCTATGGTTTTCTTGAAGCCGTCGAGGAAACGCCGGCCGTCCAGGCCGGTGCAGATGCGGGTGGTCTTGGGCCCGCCGCCGGGCAGCAATTGCCGGCCGCGATAGGCGACGGTCTGGCCGCGCGCCAGCCTGCCGTCGAGCACGACGTCGGCGAACAGCGGCTCGGTCATCGTCGCCAGGCCGGGATCGAAAGCCAGCGCCACGGTGATCACGTCATCCATCGGGAACCCGACGAGGTCGAAGAATTCGCGCCAGATGTCGATGTAGATCGGGAAGCTGTCGGCGATCATCTCAAGGACGGGATTGTCCCTGGCGACGGCCTGCATGTCGGCGATGTCGTCGCGCGTCAGCATCGAGTCGGCGACGCGGTTGTCCTCGCAGATGTCGAGGGGGACCAGGATCTTCTCGACATCGGCGTTGAGCACGATGCGCGAGGCCTCCGGATCGGCCCAGATGTTGTACTCCGACAGGGGTGTGATGTTGCCCGGCGTCTGGAAATTGCCGCCGAGCACGATCAGCCGCTTGAGTGCACCGGTCAATCGCGGCTCCTGCAACAGCGCCATCGCCGCGTTGGTCAGCGGGCCGGTCGTCACCAGCGTGATCTCGCCCGGATTGGCCATGACCGTCTCGATTATGAAATCGACCGCATGTCCCGACGTGGCCTGCCGCACCGGCGTCGGCGCCGGCGGGTTGAACTTCTTCAGGCGATCGCCGAAGCGGGCGACAAGCCGTTTTTCGAAATGCACCGGCGCCTCCATGTCGGCCTTGGCGTTGCCGACGATCGGCCGCCACGCGCCGGCGTGAACCGGGATATCGTTACGCCCGGCGAGCGTCAGCGTGTTGAGGACGACGTTGGTGACCTGTTCGATCGGGCCGGCCGCACCGGTCACGGTGGTCACGCCCTCAAGCCGGAGCTTGGGATTGACCGCTGCAAACAGCACGGCGAGAATATCGTCGCCGGCTGAATCCACGTCGAGGATTATGCGTTCCATAAAGGCTTCCTTCACTGGGGATTTTTGCCGCCGGGTTCAGTGTTCCTGTCTACCGACAGCAGCTTCCGCATCGATTCCAGCGTCTCCGCGATGATCCTCGGGCGCGCCCGGTAGGACAGCGCGAACAATGCGATCAGCGCGACGACATAGGGGACGGTGAGAACCAGGTAGGACGGATAGCCAAACGTCTGCAGGCGCAACGAAAAGGCATCGGCGAAGCCGAACAGCAGGCAGCCGGCCAGCACCTTCAGCGGATCGCCGTTGGAAAAGATCAGGATCGCCACCGCCATGAAACCACGGCCCGACGACATGTTTTCGGTGAACATGGTGATGTAGCCGAGGGACAGATGCGCGCCGGCGAGGCCCGCCAGCAATCCGCACAGCAGGGATGCGATGTAGCGGACGCGGGTGATCGAGATGCCAAGCGCCTCGGCGGCTTCCGGCTTTTCGCCGACCACGCGGATATAGAGGCCGAGCCGCGTCCTGTTGTAGCAGACGACCAGCAGCGGCACGGCGATGAAGGCGGCATAGACGAGCGGCGTGAAACCGGAGATCAGCGGCGCCCAGGAGCCGAGAAGGTCGCGGGCGCCGGGCAGCTGGACTTTCGGCAGGCCGACGATGCCGTGACCGACGATCGAACCGCGCGTGCCGAAGATCGCTTTCATCAGCGAGATCGTCATGCCGCCGGCCAGGATGTTGAGCGCCAGCCCGACGACAACTTCATTTGCCTTGAAGCTCACCACCAGGACAGCAAAAACCAGGGCGAAGACGAGCGCCGCCGCAACGCCGCAGGCGACGCCCGCCAGTGCGGAACCTGTCCAGATCGAACCAAGGACGGCGAAGAAGGCGCCGACCAGCATCTGCCCCTCGAGGCCGATGTTGAAGATGCCGGCCTTGGTGGTGAACGAGCCGCCAAGCGCGACCAGAAGGATGGGCGCGGTGGTGCGAAGCGTCGCAGCGATCAGCGCGACGTTGATGAGCTTGTCTAGAATTTCCATCGCCGCTCCCCTGCCTGGCTGTCGCCACGCTTTCTCACCAGCACCTGGGCCGACACGCTGAGGATGATCAGCGCCTGGATCACGGTGATGATTTCGCGCGACGCGCTGGTGTCGACCTCGAGCAGCAGCGATCCGTTGCGCAGGGCGCCGAAGAACAGTGCGGTGAAGATGGTGGCGACAGGCGAGCCATTGGCAAGCAGGGCGGCGATCAGCCCGTCGAAGCCGAAACCGGGAGCAAATCCTTCCATGAAGCGGTGGTGGACGCCGAGCGTCTCGACACCGCCGGCCAGCCCGCCGACGGCCCCCGAAAGCAGCAGGACCAGGAAGCCCTGCCGTTTCACGTTGATGCCGCCATATTCGGCGAATTTCGGCGCCGAGCCGACCATCGTGACGCCGTAACCCCATTTGGTGTAGCGGAAGACAAGGGCCGCGCCGACCGCCAGCACCAGGCCAATGACCAGGCCCCAGTTCAACCGCGAGAAGGCGAAGATCTCCGGCAGATAGGATGTCGCCAGGATCGGCGGCGTCTCCGACCAGCCGCCCGGCCGCTTGAACAGGAAGATGGTGAAGTAGGATGTGAGCAGCACCGCCACGTAGTTCGACAGGATCGTCGAGACGACCTCGTTGGTGTTGTAGCGGGCGCGGAAATAGGCGGGGATGGCGACCCAAGCCGCGCCTGCCACGACCGCCAGCGCCAGTGCTGCCAGCGTGTGGATGCCCGCGGGCAGGGGCATGGCAAAGCCGACCCAGGCGGCGGCGAAGCCGCCGAGGAACAGCTGGCCCTCGATGCCGACGTTGAACATGCCGCCGCGCAAGCCGATGCAGGCAGCGACACCGCAGATCAGGATCGGCGTCGTCTGCAGCAAGGTCCCGGCAATCTTCTCCTGATCGCCGAAGGCGCCGCGCAACAGTGTCATGAACACACGCACCGGGCTTTCGCCGACCATGAGGATGATGATCGCGCCCATCAGCAGTGCCACGCCGATGGCGATGACCTGGCCGGAAACGGCATGCAAATGGTCTCTCATGATGCGGTCTCCGCGGCGAATTCCGGCGCGGCCACGCCTGCCATCATCATGCCGATGCGCTCCTCGTCGGCGTCATCGCCAGAGACCTCGCCCATGATCCGCCCGTTGAACATTACCAGGATGCGGTCGGCAAGGGCGGCCAGTTCGTCGAGTTGCACGGAAATCAGCAGGATCGCGCGGCCGGCGGCACGCTGGCGCATGATCTCGTCATGAATGGCCTCCTGGGCGCCGATGTCGACGCCGCGCGTCGGCTGGTCGATCAGCAGGAAATCGGCGCCATTGGTGAATTCGCGTGCCAGAACGACCTTCTGGATGTTTCCGCCCGAAAGCCGCTTGACCGCATCGCCCGGTCCGCGCGCGCGAATATCGAAGCTCTTGATCAGCGTTTCGGCGTTTTGATTTATGGCATTCCAGTTGAGCATGCCGCCACGACTCCATGGTGCGCGATGCTGGCGGCCCATCAGGGTGTTGGCCGCTATCGAAGCGTTGCGATCGACCCCGCGTACCATGCGGTCGCCTGGAACATGGGCGAGGCCTGCCTGGCGGATCGCGGCGGGCGAGAGAGCGGTGAGATTCTGGCCCTTCAGCCAAGCCCCGCCATGGCTTGCCGGCCGCAGGCCCGAAAGCACTTCCGCCAGCTCCGTCTGTCCATTGCCGGCCACACCCGCGATCCCCACCACCTCGCCGGAGCGGACCGTGAAACTGGCATCGCGAAGGGCCGGCAGCAGGCGATCGTCGCGCGCCCACAGATCCTTGACTTGGAGCACTACGTCCCCGTGCAGCGAAGCGCGCGGCCGGCGGTCGAAGCTGACTTCGCGGCCGACCATCATGTGCACCAACTGGTCCTTGCTGAGCTCGGCCGTCGGCCGGGTCGCCACCTTCCTGCCGTTGCGCAGCACCGTCACCGTGTCGGACACTTCCATCACTTCTTCCAGGTGATGCGAAATGAAGATCACCGTCATGCCCTCGGCCACGAAGCTGCGCAGCGTCTGGAACAGTTCGCGGCTTTCCTGCGGCGTCAGCACCGCGGTCGGTTCGTCGAGAATGATGGTGCGCGCGCCGCGCACCAGGACCTTCAGGATTTCGATGCGTTGCTCTATGCCGACCGAGAGCAGCCCGACGCGCTCGGTCGGATCGACCTGCAGGCCGAAGCGCTTCGACAGGTCGCGCGTTCGCGCCACCTGCGCAGCGTGGTCGATAAGTCCATGGCGACGGATTTCCATGCCGAGAAAGACGTTGTCGGCAACCGAGAGCGAGGGAACCAGCTTGAAATGCTGGTGAACCATGCCGAGGCCGGCCTTTATCGCCACGGACGGGTCGGCGATCACGATCTCTTCACCGTTCAGCCGGATCGAGCCTTCGTCCGGCTGCAAGAGGCCGAGCAGGATGTTCATCAGCGTCGTCTTGCCGGCACCGTTCTCGCCGATGATGGCGTGGATCTCGCCGCGGCGGACCGCAAGATCGATGCCGTCATTGGCGACGAATGCGCCAAAACGCTTGGTGATGCCAGTCAACTCGACGGCCATCGCGGCATTGCTGTGGAGGGTCGGCGACCCCGGCGTGTTCGACAACATGGCTCTCGCAGATTGGACACTGATCCGCCGCGGCAAGCCGCGGCGGATCAGTCTAGCGCTTTCTTGGGAGGGAGGCGCTGGTGTTGGCTTATTTCGCCTTGGCGATCACGATCTTGCCGTCGACGATGCCCTTTTTGATCTCGTCGAGCTTGGCGGTCATCTCTGCCGGGATCTTGGCGGCGATGTCATCGCAGACCTTGACCTCGACACCGCCCGAGGCGAGGTCGAAAGTGCGGGTGCCGGCGGTGATCTTGCGGCCCTCGACCTCGTCCTTGATCAACGTATAGACGGCGATGTCGCCGCGCTTCAGCATGCTGGCGAGCACATTTCCGGGGGCCGAGCCGCACATGTCGATGTCGACGCCGATCGAATATTTGTCGACCGCGGCACTTGCCTGCATCACGCCTTCACCCGTCGGGCCGGCGACGTTGTAGACAATGTCGGAGCCTTGGCCGTAAAGCGCCTGGGCAAGTTCGCTTCCCTTGGCCGGGTCGTCGAAGGTTCCGGCGAAGACGGAGTTCACCTTGACGTCGGGCGCGGCATATTTGGCGCCTTGCTCGTAGCCGCCCAGGAAGTTGCGGATCACCGGGATATCGCGGCCGCCGACAAAGCCGATGGCCTTGCCGTCGCCGATCTTGTCGAAGGCGGTGCCCTTGGCTTCGATCATGCCGGCAAGCGCGCCGGCGACGAAGGATCCCTGCTCCTCGGCGAAATTGGCGTAGATCATCTTGGGGTTGTCGAGGACGCCATCGATGAACACGAAGCGCTGGTCAGGATATTCGGCGCTGACCTTTTGCAGCGAGTCCACCAGCTCCCAGCCCATCACGAAGATCAGGTCGTACTGTTTGCCCTTGGCAAGATTCTCGAACTGCTGCTGGTAGTCGAGCGCGCGATTGCCGGTGTCGACCAGCTTGAGATCGATGCCGAAATCGGTCTTGGCCTTGTTGAGGCCGTTGACGATCGAAACGCCAAAACCCTGTGCAAAGTATCCCGAGATGGCGGCCACGGAAACCTTGGCCTGTGCGGCGGCCGGTCCGAACGAAATGGCAAGCATCGTGCCGGCCAGGAATAAACTCTTGAGCGCCCTTTTCATGTCATTCCCCTTCAGCTTTTTTCAGCTTTTGAAGCCACGCTTTGACCATCCCCCACACATCGCCGGGACAACGGCGAGTTCGTTGATGGTCATATGAGTTTAGGAGCGGCTTAACAGGCTGTCAATCGTCATCCGATGCAGTTTTCTTGGCCCTTCGCCCGCTTGCTCGACGTCTGTGCTTGACAAATGTCGATAGGCATAATTGTTGATACTCTAACGAGTTTTATGAACGACGGGATGAAGGAAGAGAACAATGCCGGCTGTGGTGGTCAGGAAATTTCTGGTTCAGATCGAAGAGATATTCCATGAGGGCGGACCCCACGCGGCACGCCCGCTCAAGCGAGGCGCGATCGTCGCGGTCATCGCCAACCCTTTTGCCGGACGCTATGTCGAAGAGATCACCGGCTTCATGGAAGACCTGAAGCCGCTCGGTCTCGATATGGCTCGGCGCCTGATCGACGTCATTGGTGAGGGCGGCCAGGCCATCGAAGGTTATGGCAAGGGTGCCATAGTCGGCGCCGCCGGCGAGCTTGAACATGGCGCGCTCTGGCACAATCCGGGCGGCTACGCGATGCGCGAACTGCTCGGCAATGCCAAGGCGATCGTGCCTTCGACCAAGAAAGTCGGCGGCCCCGGAACGCGCATCGACATCCCGATCACGCACATAAACGCCTCCTATGTGCGCAGCCATTTCGATGCGATCGAGATCGGCATTGCCGATGCACCGCGCAGCGACGAAATGGCGGTCATCCTGGTGATGACCACCGGCGCACGCGTCCATGCACGGGTCGGCGGCCTTGCCGCCGCCGACATCAAGGGCGAGGACGGATTGCGATGAGCCCGGAAATCCGCCGTTTCATCACCATCGTCGAGGAAACCCGGATCGAAGGCGGGCGGCCTGTCGATCCGCCGACGCGGCGTGCCGCAGCCATTGCGGTCATCCGCAACCCCTATGCGGGTACCTACGTTGAGGATCTGTCGGCACTCAGCGCCATCGGCGAAGCGTTGGGAGATATCTTGCCCAGGCGCGCCGTCGCTGCTCTGGGCATTGCCGGCGACCGGGTCGAGAGCTTCGGCAAGGCGGCCGCCGTCGGCGCCGATGGCGAGCTCGAACATGCCGCCGCCATCCTTCATCCAAAGCTCGGCGCCCCGTTCCGCGATGTGCTCGGCAAGGGCGCCGCGCTCATTCCTTCATCGAAGAAGCGCGGCGGCCTCGGCGTGCCGCTCGATATTCCGCTCGGTCACAAGGATGCGGCGCGGGTGCGCAGCCATTTCGACGGTATGGAAGTTCGTATTCCCGACGCACCGCGTGCCGACGAGATTGTCGTCGCTATCGCCGTCACCGATTCCGGCAGGCCGCACCCGCGCGTCGGCGGACTGACCAAAGACAAGGTCGTCGGCAAGGACGGCGTCAGCTAGGATAACCGACATTCAGGCGATGCCGGCCTGCAAACGTTGATTTCCTGCGCTTCCCGTGCTCGCGTACCCGAAAGTACGCTGCGCTCCGGTTCTGAGAAATAAAGATATTTGCGACACACAAAAAAGTCGAAGAAATAGAACCGGAGTTCAGTTTCCAGCCGTCGGATGAGTTCTGTTTGGCGTCCGAAATGATGCAACTCGACGAGGGCGTTCTTAGCCGGTTTCGACTATGAACATCCGTGCCTCTTGGGCTTCCCGACGCTCGGCCTTGATCGGCGCGTATCTCTCGGAATTGTAGAACGCCAGCGCTTGAGCGAGGGTTGCAAATTCAAATACGCCGGCCATCGGGAGCGGCGCGTCCTCGCCCTCAAGAACCTGCGCAACAGGGCCGAAATGTAAGATGCGCCCGCCGGCCTCTTGCAGAGCCGCTTGAAAGCGCGGAGCGACAGCCGCCTGTTTGGCGGCGTCGATGATGCGCAGATTGATATGCACGTACGCTGGCATGGAATTCTCCTAATAATGCATATACACTATTATCCGAGGATGAAATTGTCTAGAGGGCGGACGTGAGCGGTTTTGATCCGGAAACGTTGAAAGGCGTGGCGGCGGAGTGTCCGGGCTTTCAGGCTCGTGCGACGGCGCGTGCGGTCACGCGCTATTACAACGCCTGCTTCAAACCGCTCGGGCTGACGGCCGAGCAGTTCAGCCTCCTCGTGGGCATCGGAGCGGTTGAGGGAACGACACTCGTCGATCTTGCGAACAGCGCGGGAGTCGACCCGACGACCCTGAGCCGAAATCTTCAGAACTTGGAAGGGCAACTTTTGGTTCATTCAAAGGGCGGACGCGGCCGCTTGGGAAAGCAGATTGGCCTAACGATATCTGGGCGCAAGCTTGTCGTCGATGCGCTCCCGTTGTGGAACTTGGCTAAAGCGGAACTGTCCAATCGCTTGGGCAAAGAAAAACTGCGTTCCGCTAGCAAGCTGATGGCCGAGCTGGCCGAGGCAGCAAAAACTTCGCGCATATAACGGCTCGTCGCGACCTGAACCTCAACATACCCTGAACCTCGTCAACTGGGGACGATTTCCGGCACCCGTATCGCCGGCGGGGTGTTGCGGCTGCGGCCTGTCCGCACCTCGCCGTCGATCACGACCATGCCAATGCCTGGAAGATTGCCGAGCGCCACGCTGTCGAGCAGCCCGTCGCCGGCACCGCCGATCGCTTGATCCATGAAGATCAGGTCGGCGGCGCGCCCGACCTCGATGATGCCGCGATCATCCAGTCCGCGCACGCGCACCGTGTTGCCGCTGGCAAAACAGAACGCCACTTCCGGCGCGATACCACCAAGCGAAGCCAGCATGGTCAGGGTCCGCAGGATACCGAGCGGCTGCACGCCGGATCCGGCCGGGCTGTCCGTGCCCAGGATGACGCGCGAAAGTTCGCCGCGCTGCCTTGCCAGGTCGAGCACGAACAGTCCGGTGCGCAGATTGCCGTTGTGGACGATCTCAAGCGCCCTCGAGCCCTTCTCGCAGATCTGCCGTATTTCCGCCTCGGGCAGGGCGGTTGGCCCGCCATTGACGTGGGCGACGATGTCGGCGTCGACCTCCAGCACGACATCCGCGCCGATGCGGCCGGAGCCGGGCAGCGACGGGCCGCCTGTGTGGGTCATCGAGGTCATGCCGTATTTGCGCGCCCAGGCGATCATCTTCCGGCCGGTCGGCCCATCCTTGACGCCGCCAAGCCCGACTTCGCCGACAAGCGTCACGCCGGCCTCGGCGAGACTGCGGAAGTCTTCCTCGGTAAGGCCGGGTTCCAGGATCGGTGCCCCGGCCAGGATCTTCATGCCGTTCGGACGGAAGTTGGAGAAGGTGCGTTGGGCAGCGATCGCCAGCGCCTTCAGCCCGACAAGATCGCGCGGTCGGCCCGGTGTGTGGACCTCGCCAGCCGAAATGATCGTGGTGACGCCGCCATGCACGGTCGAGTCCATCCAGCCGATCTGGTTCTGCCGGGGCGTCCAGTCGCCGGCCACCGGATGGGCGTGGTTGTCGATAAGACCCGGCGCGACCGCGCAGCCCATCGCATCGATGATCGTCGCCGCGCTGCCGCCATCAATGTCGCCTGCCTTGCCAATGCCTGATATGCGTCCATCGCTCACGACGATGGTATCGGCGTCGATGATCGGTTGTGCGAGATCGCCACTCAGCATGAGACCGATATTGCGGACGACGAGCGTGTTGGCAGACGACTGGAGGTCGGACGACATCGGTTCTCACTTTTGCTGTTATGGAAAAAAGGACTGGACGAGGCTTATTTGCCGCCGTCGCCATTCGTTGGGTCGTCGTCATTGATGCGCTGGAGCAGGCGAAGCAGCGTCGCCTGCTCAGCCGGGGAGAGCGGCGACAGGAACCGCCGCCCGACCTCGACGCTGCGTTCGAGCCGCTCCAGCGTATAGTCGGTTCCTTTGCTGGTCAGCGCGATCATCGTCAGGCGTTGGTCGGTTTCGGAGGCGCTGCGCGTGATCAGCCCGTGTTTGAGCAGTTTGCGCATGACGATGCTGATGGTCGACGGGTCCATCGCCGTCAGCCGGCCGAGATGGTTCTGCGAGACTTCGCCATGCTTGAGGATCGTGGCGAGCGCCGCGAATTGCGTTGGCGAAAGGTCTTCGCCGGCCATGACCTGCTGGAAGCGCAGTGTCGCGCGCTGATGCGCCCGGCGGATGACGTGCGCCGGGTGACGGTCCAGTTCATAGCCGGTCTCGGCGTATTGCTGCAGCACTTGCTCGCGGCTCGGGGGTGCATCGCCGCTCGGCGTTTTCGAGGTCGCGCCTTTTTCGGATTGCGGTTTCTTTTCAGTCGTCACACCGGACTCCTATCGCCGCTGTCTCGGATGTCGCCGGTTTGGAAAAGCTCAAGCCGCGACCTCCGCTGGTTGAAGCGACGTCCCGTCGCGGAGGGCTGCGACGACATCAGCCGAATCGCTGACCACGCCGAAATGGGTCGCTATGTCGTAGAGCGAGCTTTCCTGCTCGCGGGGTCCCGTTGCTGCGCAGCAATCGCTTGGCACCACCACCTCATAGCCCTGGAAAAAGGCGTCATGGACGGTCGAGCGCACGCAGATGTTGGTGACCACGCCGAAAATGACCAACTGGTCGACCTGCATGTCTTTCAGCGTCAGGTCGAGGTCGGTTTGAAAGAAGGCCGAGTAGCGCCGCTTGATGACATGGATCTCATCATCGCGGGCGCCGAGATCCTCGATGATCTCCGGCCCCCAGCTTCCATCCAGGCAATGCGGTGTGCGCTTCAGCCATTCGCGCTCGCGTCGCATGCCCGGCCGGTGGCTGTCATGGACCCAGATCACCGGCACGCCGGCGGCGCGCGCGGCCTCGATCACGGCCAGTTGCGGCGCGACCAGCGTCTCGTACCCAGGCAGGACCATGGCCCCGCCGGGCTTGCAGAACTCATTGACCATATCGATGACGATAATGGCCGCACGGCGTGGATCGAGGCGCACCGCATCATCGTGCCGATGTGAGGAAAAACTGTCCACGGACATGGCGAGCTCCTTTGACCGATCGTTGATGCTCATACAAAAAACCCTAGTGGATGCCAAGTCAATCCCGTTCGACGCAAAGCGTGCTGGTCGGCCTTGCGCACCGCGCTCCGACAAGCGTATGCGCTATTTGCCCATCGCGAAATGGCCTTGACAACGCTTGTCAGGCATGTGCTCGATTTGTATGACCATCAATGATATTCAAGCCGCTGAATTGCGGAGCCGAGGCCGAGATATGAAAACCATCGTCACCGGAGCCAGCGGCCTGCTTGGCCGCCATGTGGCCGAGGCTCTGGTTGCGGCCGGCCACGATGTGCTTGGTGTCGATGCCGTGGTGCCGGGTGAGGTCGCATGGCGCCACGCAACCGCCGATTTGACCGATCTGGGATCGACACTGCAGCTGGTGCGCGATTGCGATGCCGTTGTGCATGTCGCGGCCATTCCGCGGCCGACCGGCCGGGCCGGCGGCGAGGTGTTCAAGACCAACATCGCGACCGCCTACAATGTGGTCGAGGCAGCCGCCATGGCCGGCGCTAGGCGCTTCATCTATGCCTCATCCTTCAGCGTTTTCGGCTATCCCTTTTTCGAAAAACCTGTGCGGCCGCCCTATCTGCCGGTCGACCTGGACCACCCGGTCGGCGCGCAGGACCCGTACGGCCTGTCGAAATGGCTGGGCGAGGAAATCGTCGACGCGGCGGTGCGCCGCGGCGCTTTTTCGGCGGTCAGTATTCGCATGCCGTGGATACAGACGCCGGGGTCATTTTTCGAGGGCGTCGGGCCGCGCCGCGCCACGGCCGACAGTGCCCGCGACCTGTGGGCCTATCTCGACGCGCGCGACGCCGGGCAGGGCTTCCTGCGGGCGCTTGAATGGCAAGGCGACGGCCATCTGCGCGTCCTGCTCAGCGCCGCCGACACCTTCATGGAAGAGGAAACCGAAGCGCTCGTGCGCCGGGTCTATCCCGATGTCGCTCTATCGCGGCCGATCGCCGGCTTTGGCGCCGTGCTCGACACGGTCCATGCGCGCGAAACGATCGGCTTCGAACCACAATATTCATGGCGTTCCTATCCAAAGCCGGAGACCGGGGGATGAAACGATTCGACCAGAAGAAGATCCTTGTCACTGGCGGCGCCGGCGCGATCGGCGGCGCGGCGGTGCGGCGTTTCCTTGACGAAGGCGCGCGCGTCGCCATTGTCGATCGCAATGGCGCGGCGGCGCAGCAACTGGCTCGCTCACTGGGTGAAAACGCCATTGCCATCGAAGCCGACGTCACCGATGAAGCGGATGTGCGGCGCGCCGTCGAGGCGACCGTCGAGACGTTCGGCGGCCTCGACGTGGTGTTCAACAATGCCGGCATTTCCGGCGTCGTCGCTCCCGTTCACGACCTGCCGGTCGAGGACTGGGATACGACCATCCGTATCAATCTGCGCGGTATCTTCCTCGTCCTGCAGGCATCGCTTCGGGCGATGATCAAGGCGGGGACCGGTGGCTCGATCGTCAACATGGGCTCATCCATGGCCGGTTGGGACGTCCTTTCGGGCGGTGCCGGCTATGTCGCTTCCAAACACGGCGTGGTCGGCCTGACGCGGGTTGCGGCGCTCGATGCCGCGCCCTACGGCATACGCGTCAATGCCATTTGCCCCGGCGTGATCGAGACGACGCTTGGCGTGCCGGCTTCCGGTGACGGCGAATTCAAGAGCAGCGTCCAGCATTTCGCCGACCGCATTCCATTGCGCCGCATCGGCCAGCCGGACGATGTCGCGGCCGCCGTGGCTTTCCTGGCCTCGGACGAGGCGAGGCACGTCACAGGCGTGGATTGGCTGATCGACGGCGGCCAGACCTTGCAGAGCTGGGCCAACGCCCCTGATGGCGGTGCGTTTCCGAAATTTCGCTAAAGTCTTTTCGGCGGCATTGCCTGGATGATCCGAACGGCAAGATCGAGATCGGCGAGCCCGCCCGAAAGCGGCGTGCGCGGCTTAACGCCGGCAAGAATGCAATCAGCGAAATGCAGCCATTCGCGGCGGAACGACGTATCCGGAACGCCAGGCAAAACGCGTTCGGATGCAGCCTCGCCTGTCGTTTCACGTAGCCGGACAGTCGCCGAGGCATTGCGGAAATAGGGGTTCTGGAATTCGATCCGCACCTCGTCGCGCTCGCCATGCACGTGGATCCACTCGTCCCACCATTCATACTGGGCAAGCGCCATGTCGAAGAGGCAAGGGACGCCGCCATAATCGAGCACGGCCAGCAGCTGGTTGGGACCGGTCTGCTGTGCATGCACGACGCAGTCCGGCGTGCCGAAAGCGCCGCGCATGACGGCAAGGTCGTGGCTAGCGAGGCTGAGCAGTACAAGATAGAGATCGCGATAGCCGGCATGGTCCACACCGAGCGCCGCCTCGATGCGCCGAGCGACCGTTTCGCGTCCCGCCGCCAACACATCGGCCGGCACGTCGGTGACCCTGGTCTGCGTGTAGAGTTGGCCATAACGGTCGAAACGGCCCGCGAAATCGTGGACATGGATCGATTTCGGCCGGCCGATGGCGGCGATGCGCTCCAGCCCGATCTCATAGCCGGGATCATAGAATTTCATGTAGCCGACAAGGGCGACGAGGCCGCTCCGCTCGGCCTGCTCGACCAGCGGGCGCGCCTCCTCGGGCGTGAAGGCAAGCGGCTTCTCGACGATCAGGTGCTTGCCGGCGCGGATTGCATCGGCAACCATCTCGCCATGATCGTAGGTGCAGATCACGACCGCATCGACATTCGGATCGGCAAGCAGCGCGCGATGGTCCGTATATCTGGCAGTGACGCCATAATGTTCCGCGACCTTGTCGACCGTGCCGGGAGAGATGTCGCACAAGGCGGCGATGCGAAACGCCGGCAACTCCATGAGATAAGGCAAGTGCATCAGCTGGGCGATCTCGCCGCAGCCGATGACGCCGACGCCAATAACGCGATCCTGCATGTCAACCCTTCACGGCGCCGGCCGTCAGGCCGGCGATGAACTGCCGTTGCATGGCGACGAAGACGACGATCACCGGCAGTGTCGTGATCGTCAACGCGGCGAAATAGAGCGTCCAGAGCGAGTCGTATTGCTGGAAGAAGCTGACCAGCCCAAGCGGGATGGTCTGCACCAAAGGGTCGCGCAACAGCAGGAAGGCCAGGAAGAAATCGTTCCAGATCTCGATGAAGCCGAAGATGAGGATCAGCGCCACGCCCGGCCGCACCAGGGGCAGCATGATGTGGATCAGGATCTCGAACCGGCTGGCGCCATCGATGCGCGCGGCATCTTCGAGGTCGGCCGGCAACGTGATGAAGAAGCTGCGCAGAATGAAGACCGAAAGCGGCAGCGAGGTCGCGGCATAGATGAAGGCAATGCCGAGCCGGCTGTTTATCAGGCCGAGATCGCGCGCCACCAGGAACAGCGGAATGGCCATCACCTGCGGCGGCACCAGCATGGCCGCAACCGCGACTGCGACCACAAGACCGCGTCCGGGGAAACGAAGACGCGCCACCGCATAGGCGCACGGCGTCGCGACGGCCACCAGGATGATCAATGCCGAGCCGGTGACGAAGATGCTGTTGACGATGCGCGATCCCATGCCGGCGATCCGCCAGGCATCGGCATAGTTCTGCAGCACCAGGCTCGATGGCGGACCCCAGACATTGCTGAGCATTTCCTGCTTGGTCTTGAGCGAACCGAACAGCACCCAAAGCAGCGGATAAAGGGTCTCGAAGAGCACGAGAATGAGCGCGGCATAGATGCCGCCAAGTTCGAGGATGCCGCGCATGCCGAGGCGCTGCACGAGCCCGCGACGGCGAGAGCCGGCGGCGCCATCGTTCAGCGAAAGGTTGGCGGCTCTCATCAGACGTCGAGCCTTTGCCGCCGCATCAGCGCCAGCAGGCCGACGCTGGCCAGCCCGACGATCATGAAGAGAACATAGCCGATCGCAGCGGCGTAGCTCATGGCGCCGTCCTGGAAGGCCTTGCTCATCATGTAGGTGAGCACCACTTCGGTGGCGTGGTTCGGGCCGCCCTTGGTCAAGACATAGACGATGTCGAAATTGCGCACGAAGGCGCCGGAAAGGCCGAGGATGGTGTTGATGAAGATGATCGGCATCATCATCGGAACGGTGACGTGCCGGAAGCGCTGCAAGGGGCCGGCGCCGTCCATCTTCGCCGATTCATAAAGCTCCGAGGGGATCGTCTGCAGCCCGGCCAGATAGATGACGGCATGGAAGCCGAGCCATTTCCAGACATCGACGACGATGATCGAGTAGAGCGCGATGTCGGCGTCGCCGAGCCATGATCGTTTCAGCCCGGCGAGGCCGATGAGATCGAGCCCGCTGTTGAGCAGGCCGAAGACGGGATTGTAGATCCAGGACCAGAGCAGACCGACGGCGACGAAGGACATCGTCACCGGGACGAAGGCGGCGGCGCGAAAGAAGGCGCGGCCAAGCAGCGCCCGGTTCAGAAGCAGCGCCAGCCCGAGGCCGAGCGCGTTTTTCAGGACCACGACGGCAACGACGAAAATCAAATTGTTGCGCAGCGCGCCGAGGAAGGTGCGATCATGCGCCAGCCGCATGTAGTTGGAAAAGCCCGCCCATGTCGGGTCGGAAAACCCGTCCCAATTGTGCAGGCTGAGCCAGAAGCCGTTGACGAACGGCCAGAGGTAGAAAAGACCGAAGAGGATCGCGGCGGGCAGGATCATGACGAAGGCCGTAGCCCCGTCCCCGGCGTCGAAGCGCCAGGTGCCGGATCGGCTCGAAACAGGAGCCGCCTCTTGCGGTCGCGTGCTCATGAGGCCTTCGCGCCTTGCGGGGTCAGCACCAGCCCGAGCGTGTCCCTGATATAGGCGATGCTCTCGAGCGTGCTTTGCTCTGCTGTCTTCTTGGACGCATCCAGCTCGATGATGGCGAGGCCATCGTAGTTTGCCTCCAGCAGGGCGTCGGCGATGCCGGCAAGATCGACGACCCCGGCGCCGAGCTCGCAAAAGGCGCCATAGCGGTCATAGCCCTTCAGCGCCGGATCAACCCTGGTGTCCTTGAAATGCATATAGCGCACGGCCGAAATGTAGGTCTTGACCGCGTCGACCGGATCGGAATTGGTGTGGGCGAGATGCGCCGGATCGATGCACAGGCCGGCGAGGTTGGTATCCAATTCATCCATCATGCGATCGAGCTGGTCGCGGCGCTCGATGAAGGTGTCGAGGTGCGGGTGATAGACCGTCTCGATGCCAAGGTCCTTCGTCCGCCTGCCGATATCCTCGAGCGCCCGGCAGAAGGCGCGGTAGTCGTCGGCCGTGTGCGCCCCGGCAGCGGCTTCCGAGGGACCGCCGCCGAGAACCAGCACCGGTGAGCCAAAGCCCTTCAACATCCTGGTCAGCCCGACGAGCACGTCACGTTCATAAGGCCAGGCGACGGGGTTGGTGAAGATCGCATTGACGTAGAAGGAGGAGAGCTTGATGCCATATTCGCTCTGGCCTTCCGACAGCAGCGCATAGCGCCGCAAGATGTCGGTGTCGGTGGTCACCCCCATCGGCGCCTGATTGCCGAGCTGCATGTATTTGCGGGCGTACTGGTCCGACAGGCTGGTGAAGGCGAGGATCTCGAACCAGCCGAAGCCCTGGTCGGCGAGAAACTTGATGGCTGGCCTGAGCGGAAGGCCGGTCAGGTCCCAGCTGTTCAGATGGTAACCGATCGAGAAGCGCTGCCGTTCGGCGCGATGTGTCGTCATGTGTTCTCTCCGATGGGCGAGGCTGCCCGAAGCAGGCAGCCTCTGTTCTTCTTTCCTGGCGCATCAGCCCGGCTGGATGGGCGCTCGCTTGCAGGCGCTACTTCAGGGCCTCATTTGGGCGGCCAGCTGCCCTGGGCCTTGAGGTCGTCGAAGATGGTCTGGATCGATGCGGCGGCGTCTTCGGGCGTCGTGGTGCCGCCGACGATGCCGGCGATTGCCGAAGCCGTGGCGCTCGCGACCTCCGATGGCCAGATCCAGTCGAGGAACTTGATCGTGTTCGGGAAGGCCTGCTTGCGCAGTTCGACGGCATAGGCATCGTCGACCTGCGGCACGCCCTTGATCGAGGCCGCGATCGGCTGTTCCGGCGCGAGGTAGAGCGTCGCGACTTCAGGCCGTGTCAGATATTCGATGAATTTGACCGCGGCATCGAGCTTCTCGGGCGGGATCGAGGAGGCGACGCACATGCCGTTGTCGGCACCGCCGCCATGGCCAGGCGCGCCCGGCGTTCCGTCCATTTTCGGAAAGGCGAAGACGCCCCATTTGAAGTCCTTGACGCTCGACTGGAGCGACGGGATTTCCCAGGTGCCGCCATAATACATGGCGCTCTTGCCGGCGGCGAAGGCCGCACGCATGCCGTCCTGGTCGACGGAAAGCGAATCCTTGGAAAGGATGCCATCATCGACCCATTGCTTGATCAGCTTGAACCCCTCGACATCGGGCGCGTCGGTGAACTTCGCCGTGCCCTCGAGGTTCTTCTGCGTCTTGCCGACCGAGTCGCCCGATGCCTGCGAAAAGGTCTCGAAGTACCACATCGGCCACATCACGGTGTTCGAGCCCTGATGCAGCAAAGGGATCACGCCCGCGGTCTTGAACTTCGGCACGGCTGCCTTCAGGTCGTCATAGGTTGGCGGGACAGGAATGGCGAGCTTCTGAAAGAGATCGACATTGTAGAAGATCGTCGATGTCGACAGCGTCGAGATCGGCACGCCATAGACTTGCCCGTTGACCGTGAAGGCGCCAAGTGCAGCGGCGTCGATCCTGTCCTGGAACGGCTTGATCTTGTCGGTAATCGGCATCACCAGTTTGCGCCTGACATAGGCACCATTGGTGTAGAAGGCCGGGCAGGCGATCAGATCCATTTCCTGATTTGCAAGTTTTGCGGTCATCACGCGCTGAATGGAATCGGTTTGTGGCCCCTGGGCATCCCACTCGATCGCGGCGACGTCGGGGTTGGCCTTGAGGAAGCCGTCGATAACCTGCTGCTGGATTTTCTTCTGCTCGTCCGGCGGCTGACGCGGCGCGAGTTCGTCGAGCGCCGAGCCGCCGAAAATCTTGAGCGTGATCCCTTCGGCGTGGCCGATGCCGGGCACTGTAATCAGGCCGAGGCCTAGCAGTGCGGCGGCAAGGATGGGAGCGGCGGGACGTTGTTTCGGACGATGGGTCACTCTCTGCTGAAGGGGCATCTGGCTCTCCTTTACGCCAATGCCGAGGGGCAACCTCGGGACCAATATCGTTGATGGTCATATGATCTTGGTCGCCTGTTGATGTTTTTGTCAATCGGCAAGAATGCCTATTATTTCATCGATCGCACCGCCCCCTTTCGTGTTCGGCGTGGCCCGTGCGGTGTTCGATTTGCTTGAGCATTGATCTGCAAGAATTCGGCAAACCAATTGTCGGATGCCGGCCGCTCCCGCTAAAGGCCAGGCCCCATTCGCGATCTACTTCACGCCGATGCCGGCGGTCAGGCCGCCATCGATCTTGTAATCCGCGCCAGTGCAGAAGCCGGCCTTCGACGAACACAGGAAAGCGATAAGTTCGGCCACCTCCTCCGGCTCGCCGATGCGCCCGATGGGGTGCGCTTCGCCGAAGCGCTTGTAGGCGGCCTCGACATCGGCGTCCGTGCCGTTCTCGCCGCGGGCGGCCTTCTCCAGGATCGGGGTGCGGATCGAGCCGGGGCTGACGGAATTGACGCGGATGCCGGAGCGCGCATGGTCGAGGGCCAGGGCACGCGTCAGCGTGTGGATGGCGCCCTTGGTGGTGGCATAGGCGGCGACGTTTTGCTGGCAGGCAAAGCCCTGCACCGAAGCGACGTTGACGATGGCGCCGCCGCCCCTGCGGACCATTTCCGGGATGCCGAAATGCGCGGTCAGATAGATCGACCCGACATTGACCGACATCGCCTTGTTCCAGGTCTCGAAATCGGTGCTGACGGCGGTTCCGTACGGATGCACCGCCGCCGAATTGACGACGATATCGAGGCCGCCGAACCGCTCCACGCCGGCCGCGACCGCGTCGCGAACCTGATCGGGCACCGAGACGTCGGCGCCTATGACCAGCGCCCCGGCTCCGGAGCTTTCCAGTTCCGCTTTCAACGCAGCGTTGGCCGCGCGGTCGATGCCGCAGGCGATGATCGCAGCGCCCCCTGCAGCGAGGCGTCTGGCGGTTGCGAGGCCAATCCCGGTCGTCCCCGTCACCAAGGCAACCTTGCCGTCCAAATCCTTCATTGGGAAAACTCCTTCATTCGCTGTCCGAAACCGGTTCCTAGTTTGACACCCATTGTGGTCCAACAATAGGTTGCCATCCTCTCGCAGAAGGAAGCGGCAATGGAACAGTGCTGGCGCTGGTATGGACCAAACGACCCGGTAACGCTCGATCATGTCAGGCAGGCCGGTGCGACCGGCGTGGTGAGCGCCTTGCACGATATCTATGACGGGCGCGCCTGGCCGCTCGAGAGCATTCTGGAGCGCAAGCGTGTCATCGAGGCCGCCGGCCTGACATGGTCGGTGGTCGAGAGCATTCCGGTCCACAACTCCTTCAAGATCGGCGCGCCGGAACGCGAGCGCTACGCCGGCTACTATCGCGACTCAATCCGCGCGCTCGCCAAGGCCGGCATTGCGACGGTCTGCTACAATTTCATGCCGGTGGTCGACTGGACCCGCACGGATCTCGCCTATCGGCTGCCGACGACGGGCTATGCGCTGCGTTTCGACGCCATCGATTTCGCAGCCTACGACCTGTTCGTGCTGAAGCGCGTCAATGCCGAAGCCGGCTATACCGCTGCCCGTATCGCCGAAGCGGAAGCGCGGCTGAAGGAATTGAGCAGCGAAGCGATCGACAGGATCGAACGCAACCTGATCGCCGGCCTGCCGGCGACCGAGCGCAGCTATGACAGGGACAGTTTTCGCGAGGCCCTGGCGGACTACGATGCGATCGGACCAAAGGAGCTGCGCCAAAACCTTGCCTGGTTCCTGCGCGAGATCATTCCGGTGGCCGAAGAGGAGGGGGTGCGCATGTGCATCCATCCCGACGACCCGCCCTTCTCGCTCTATGGCTTGCCACGCATCGTTTCGACAGCCGAGGATGCGCGTTTCATCCTTAACGCCGTCGACAGCCCCGCCAACGGCCTGACGTTCTGCACCGGCTCTTATGGCACGCGCGCCGACAATGACATCGTCGCCATGGTCAAGGAATTCGCCGACCGCATCCACTTTGTCCACCTCCGCAACATCACCATCGAGGATGACGGCTCGTTCTACGAAGCCGAGCATCTCGAAGGCGGCACCGACATGGCGCATGTTATCCTCGCTCTGATGCAGGAAGAGGCGCGCCGTCGCAGGGAAGGCCGTGCCGACTGGCGCATTCCGATGCGACCAGACCATGGCCATCTGCTTGCCGACGACATCGGCAAGACCAGGATCAACCCCGGCTATTCGCTGATCGGCCGGCTGAAGGGCCTCGCCGAGCTGCGCGGCATCATGCGCGCCATCGAGCGGTTCGAGCTGGCTTGAAGCCGTCCTGCCGGTCGGCTGGCGGGATTTACAGACGATCACGCGCGATTGCGCTTCCGCTGCGACTTATACGCTGTCGCACTGGAAAGTGCGGTCCACGAGAGGCATGGCGGGTAAAGCACTTGTTGGGAAATTATTTGCCGACAGGTCATAATATGCAGCGCTGACGTTCTTCCATCCGGCCCGGATTGGACTTCCTGTTGCTTTGATCGGCACGCCTTGCGTGTCACTTTGAGATGCATTCATGCTCGAAGCTCTTGCCGGTGGTCGCTTCTACTTCTCCTAAGCCAGGGCAGAGAAAAGAAGGAAGCTGACCATGCCCAGAATTGTGCCGGTGCTTGACCTGAGCCGCCTCGAACAAGGTGCGTCCGAGTATCGTACCTTTCTCCTGGACCTGCGTACGGCAGCCCGGGACGTTGGCTTCTTCTATCTCAGCGGCCACGGAATTTCCGCCCCGGAGATCGACGACGTGCTCGATGCCTCGCGACGGTTCTTCGCGTTGCCGGAGGCCGACAAGCTGGCCATCGAAATGGTCAAATCCCAGCAGTTTCGCGGCTACACCCGCGCCGGCGGCGAACTGACCAAGGGCGCGGCCGACTGGCGTGAGCAACTCGACATCGGCGTCGAGCGCCAGCCCGTAGCGCAGGGACCTGGAATTGCACCGTGGACACGGCTGCAGGGGCCGAACCAGTGGCCGTCTGCACTGCCGGAGCTCAAGCCGGCACTGCTTGCATGGCAGGCCAAGGCGACCGCGGTGGCCATTCGGCTGCTGAAAGCCTTCGCACTATCGCTCGATCAGCCCGAGGACGCCTTCGACGCGATCTATCGGGACTCGCCCAACCATCGCATGAAGATCGTCCGTTATCCCGGCCGTGACGCGACCGAAGGCGACCAGGGCGTCGGCGCGCACAAGGATGGCGGTTTCCTCACCCTGCTGCTGCAGGACGACAACAAGGGCCTGCAGGTCGAATATGACGGAAGCTGGGTGAATGTGGATCCGCTCCCTGGAACGCTGGTCGTCAACATTGGCGAACTGCTCGAACTGGCATCGAATGGGTATTTGCGTGCCACCGTTCACCGCGTCGTGACGCCGCCTGCCGGCGTCGAGCGGATCTCCGTTCCCTTCTTCTTCAGTGCGCGGCTGGACGCGACCATACCGCTTCTGACCCTGCCCGAGGAATTGGCGGCCGAAGCGCGCGGGCCGGCAAGCGATCCGGACAATCCGTTGTTTCGCGATGTCGGCACCAATGTGCTCAAAAGCCGACTGCGTTCACATCCCGACGTGGCACGCCGCCACTATGCCGATCTTCTCGAGGCCGGAGCGGCGGCTTCGTGAACTCAGCTCTGCACGAATTTTTGCCGTTTCATATGTTTTTTGGAATGCCATTCGTCGCCAAGGCTTCGAGATAGGCGCAAAAAGGTAAAATCGTTTAGCGGTTTCCTCCCATTCCGCTGGACGGTGTTCCCCTCTGAAGGTTCAAACCTTCTTTTGGCCGGGCCGCATTCGAGCCCGGCCATTTTTTGTCCTGGTCCCGGACAGCGCAAAACCTATGCTGCAAAAGGCCGGTGTGGAGGAACAGGATATCTTCCCGAGTTGCGCGGACCGTCCGATCCTGAGTTTAGGATTCGAGCGCTAGTGCTCGACTGTATCGATCGGTCGAAACGACTTTCATGACACAAAAACAATTGCACCTCGGCGCCTTCATGCGCCCCGTCAGCCTGCATACCGGCGCCTGGCGCTATCCGGGCGCCTATGCCGACGCCAATTTCAATTTCGCGCATCTGAAGCGCTTCGCCCAGACCTTGGAGGCGGCGAAGTTCGACGCCTTCTTCATGGCCGACCATCTGGCCGTTCTCAACATGCCGATCGAGGCGCTGCGGCGCAGCCACACGGTCACCTCGTTCGAGCCGTTCACGCTTTTGTCGGCGCTCGCCGCCGTCACCGACCATATCGGGCTGGTCGCCACCGCATCGACGACGTTCGACGCGCCCTATCATGTTGCCCGCCGCTTCGCCTCGCTCGACCATATCAGCGGCGGACGCGCCGGCTGGAACATCGTCACCACGTCCAATCCGGATGCGGCGCTCAATTTCGGCCTCGACGAGCATGTCGAGCATGACGAGCGCTACCGGCGGGCCCGGGAATTCTACGATGTCGTCACCGGCCTGTGGGACAGCTTTGCCGACGATGCCTTCATCCGCGACGCCGAAAGCGGGTTCTATTTCGACCCGGCCAGGCTGCATGTGCTCGACCACAAGGGTGAGCATCTCTCGGTGCGCGGCCCACTCAACATCGCGCGGCCAATCCAGGGCTGGCCGGTCATCGTGCAGGCCGGCGCCTCGGAGGCAGGACGCCAACTGGCGGCGGAGACAGCGGAGGTCATTTTCGCCGCCCATGCCGATCTCGCGGCCGGGCAGCGCTTCTTCGCCGACGTCAAAGGCCGTGCGGAAAGGCTTGGCCGGTCGCGTGACGACATCAAGATCCTGCCCGGCGCCTTTGTCGTTGTCGGCGACAGCGTCGAGGACGCGCAGGCCAGGCGGGCGAAGCTCGACAGTCTCGTCTACTACGAGAGCGGCATCGCCTCGCTGTCGATCGCCATCGGACATGACGCGTCCGGTTTTGATCCCGACGCGCCCTTGCCCGAAATCCCCGAGACCAATGCCTCGAAGAGTGGCCGCGAGCGCGTCATCGAACTGGCACGCGAGGAGAACCTGACCGTCAGGCAGCTTGCGCAAAGGCTGGGCGGCTATTCCGGCCTTGCTTTTGTCGGCACGCCTGAAACAATCGCCGACGAGATGGAGGAATGGCTGATCGGCGAGGGTTCCGACGGGTTCAACATCATGTTTCCATACCTGCCCGCCGGGCTCGATGATTTTGCCGAGAAGGTGGTGCCGGAATTGCAACGGCGAGGGATCTTCAGGCGGCAATATGAAGGGTCGACACTGCGCGAGAATCTCGGCCTGAAGCGTCCGCCCAACCGGTTTTTCGAGTAGAGCCTTCTTCGCAGGGAGATTTTCGATGTCGATCCAGTCCAACACCCGCATCGTGCTCGCGGCGCGGCCACAAGGCCGGCCAAAGCCGGATGATTTCCGCATCGAGACGGTTGATGTCGTCCAGCCGGGAGAGGGCGAACTGCTGCTGCAGATCCTCTATCTGTCGCTCGATCCCTATATGCGCGGGCGCATGAACGCTACGAAATCCTATGCCAGGCCCGTCGACGTCGACGGCGTGATGGAAGGCGGTACCGTTGCGCGCGTCGTGATCTCTCGCCACCCGGAATTTACCGAAGGGGATATCGTGTTGTCCCATTCCGGCTGGCAGAGTTTTGCCTTGTCCGACGGTGTCGGGCTGCGCAAGCTGGATCCCGCTGCGGCACCCATCACTACGGCGCTTGGCGTGCTCGGCATGCCGGGCTTCACGGCCTATGCCGGTCTGCTCACCATCGGGCAGCCGAAGCCTGGCGAGACGGTCGTCGTGGCGGCCGCCAGCGGCGCGGTCGGGTCGGCCGTTGGCCAGATCGCGCGCATCAAGGGCGCGCGTGCCGTCGGCATTGCCGGCGGTGCCGACAAGTGCGCCTTCGTGCGAGACGAACTCGGCTTCGATGCGGTCGTCGATCACCGTGCCGATGATTTTGCCGAGCAGTTGAAGGCAGCCTGCCCCGGTGGCATCGACATCTATTTCGAGAATGTCGGTGGTCCTGTCTGGGACGCGGTGTTTCCGCTGCTGAACGAATTTGCGCGTGTGCCGGTCTGCGGGCTGATCGCGCAGTACAACGTCATCGCGGATGCCGGCGTCGACCGGTTGCCGGTATTGATGCAGCAAGTGCTGCACCGCAGCCTGACGATCAGGGGGTTTATCCAGCGTGAATTTGTCGACCAGCGCCCGGCCTTCTATCGTGAGATGGCCGAATGGATATCGTCCGGCCGCGTCCGCTACAGGGAAGATATCGTCGATGGCATCGAAAATGCACCACAGGCCTTTCTCGGCCTTCTCGATGGCAAGAATTTCGGCAAGCTGATCGTGCGTATCGCGGAATAGATGCCGCGCAACGATCAGGCGGGGCTGCTTGGGTAATTTCTGCCGCAGCCGTGGCCGCGGGACGTGATTGCCAGCAGCCGCCGATCAGCCGGTTGCCCCGGCCGCCGATGACGTTGAGCGGCGAGAAACGCAACTTGCCGATCTGGGCGATGGTCGCGGCGTCGCGCTCGCTTGGATTGCTCACGGCACGGTTTCCGTCTCGAGTGCCGGCAGTGCCGCCGCCAGCCGGTCCGCCCATTCCTCGATGCCGGACCGTGTCGACAAAAGATCCTGCCGGATCTCGACGAGGACGGCGGCGATGCCGCGATCGTCGCCATGAATGGGCACGGCGTAGTCGGCGTCGCGGCTGATCACATAGGGCACGTTGGCCGCGACATTGAGCGCCGCATCGGTGCGCAGGCCCGAAAGGATCGCTTCGGCGAGACCTCTTGCTTGGTCATGCAGCACGCCGGCATGCCAGGGCCTGCTGACGCCGAGGAAGACCGGCGTGAAAGAATGGATCGTCACGATCCGCGTCTGCCGGCCTGCTTGTGCCCGGCGGTCGAGATAAGCGGTCACCCGGTCATGGAACGGCGAAAAGATGATCTCGGCGCGCCGGGTCCGCTCCGCCGCATCGATGCCGACATTCCCGGGAATGTCGGTGTCTTCCGACAGTACCGGAATGCTGCCTGGCGTGCCCAGTGGCCGGTTGAGGTCGATCAGCAGCCGCGAATAGCCGCTGAGGAAGGCCGGAGCATCGAGCTTCGACGACAGCAGGCGGGTCACTTCGGCGGCGCCGATATCCCAGGCGATGTGGCGCTGCAGATGGTGGGCATCGAGGCCAAGCTGTCGATACTCGACCGGCATGTGGTTGGACGCATGCTCGCACAACAGCACGATATCGGAACGGCCGTGCTCGTTGAGGGCCTCGACGGCCTCGGGCCAATCTTTTTTTGTCACTGCGGTCATCAATAGAGCGTCCGGTAGAGATCGCAGATGGAGGCCGGATCGAGACCGGCAAGACGCTCGGCTTCATGTCGCTTGAGGCCGACGAAGGTTTCGATGAAGACGGGCGCGAACCATCCCGTCACGGTGCCGTCGGCCAGCAGCGCGTCCAGTGCCGCGGGCAGGGTTTCGGGCAGGCGCACCAGACCAAGACTTGCCCGCTCCGCCTCGCTCATCAGTGTCGGGTCGCCGGTGACCAAAGGTGGCGACGGCAGGCCCGCCTTCAGCCCTTCCAGCCCGGCGCGGATGATCGCCGCCAGCGACAGATAGGGATTGCCGGTGGCGTCGGCGGCCCGGTATTCGATGTTGTATTGCCGCGCCGGATCCCGTCCGCCGATCGTCACCGTCGGGCAGATGCGCAGCGACGCCTCGCGGTCGCGGTCGGCAAGCCAGGTGTAGGAAGAACTCCAGCTGTGCGGCTTCAGCCGGTAGAAGGACGACACGCTCGACGCCGTCATGGCGGTCATCCCAGGCAGATGGCGCAGCACGCCGGCACAGAAGGCGCCCGCTTTGGCGGAAAGGCCGCCCGCCAGTGCCGGATCGTAAGTCATCGGCTTGCCGGCCTCGTCGACGAAGCTGAAATGGATGTGGACGCCGTTGCCAACGGCGGTTGGCGCTGTCTTGGGGGCGAAGCTCGCACGCCAGCCGGCATTGCGCGCCAACTCGCGCGTGATTTCGCGGATGGCGACGGCGCGGTCGGCCGCCGTCAGCGCGTCCGCCGGCTCGTGCGTCACCTCGAACTGCTCGTCGCCGAATTCGGCGATGACCACCTCGGGCACGACGCCGGCTTCCTCGAGCGCCGCCATCAGATTCGGCGCGAAAGGATCGGCGCGGCGCAGTGCGGCGAAAGACATTGAATGCGCCTGTGCGAAGCCGCCGTCGGCGACGTTGAATTCATGCTCGAAGGCGGCGATGACCGACAGGCCGGTTGCGGCTTTCAAATCGGCCAGCGCGTCTTTGAGCATCGTGCGGGTGCAGCCGAGCCATGGGCTGCCGTCGAGCTCGACGATGTCGCCGGCGACCATATCGAATGGCGTTGCCGATCCGGTGCGTGTAGTGCGAAAGCGCGCCTCGAGATCGGGGATCAGCCGCAGGTCGCCCGACGAGCCCCAGGGGTTGGGATCGACGATCGAGTTGAACGGTGTCAGCGACAGATTGGCCTGCAGCCAACCGACGCCGGTCGTGGCGGTCTTCTGCAACTTGCTTTCGGCAACGAAACGGCCCCGCGTGACGGCGGAGAGATCCGTGGTGACGACGGCAACCAGAGGCTCGACAGTCGATGTCATGCCGGTTTTCCCAAAGCGTTGAAGCGGTCGACGACCGTGTCGGTGTCGGCCACCCAGCAGTAGCCGCCGAAGGCCTTGAGCGCGATGTCGTGGCGTTCCTGGGTGATGGTGGCGCAGGCATCCGATACGCAGGTGACAAGATAGCCGCGGTCGGCGCCGTCGCGCACCGCCATGTCGACGCATTGATCGGTCAGCACGCCGACCACGACGAGATAGCGGATGCCGAGGTTCTTGAGGAGATAGTCGACATTGGTCGAATTGAAGATGCCCGACGACGTCTTCGGCAGCATGATCTCGTCGCCAACCGGCGCCAGCGATGCCACCGGCAGTCCTTCGGGGAGACTGGGCGCAACATGGATCGGTGTCAGCTTGTGGTCGAGCGAGCGCTCACGGCCGTCTTCGGTCAGGCTCTGGATGATGGTGTGCAGCACCTCGACGCCATTGGCCCGCGCCGCCGCCAGCAGGCGCTCCTGGTTGGGGATCGTCTGCGAGGATGTCTGCCGGTAAAAATAATGATCGGGGCCACGTTCCGGATGCGACGGATCGGCGCCCGGCTCCAGCCAGATGCGCTGCATGTCGACGAGCAGCAGTGCCGTTTCGCCGGCACGGAAGGCTTCGTCTCGTTTGGGTAGGGCCTGGGTCATGCTTTGTCGTCCTGCTTTGCTGATTTGGGTCCCGGTGTCTTGCGGGGGCCGGGTGTCTTGCGCGCGCCGTTCTCTTGCGGTTCGCTGTCGAGCGTCACGGCATTGGCATGCCGCACCTTTTCGAGTCGCTCGATGCGGGCGCGGGCCTCGTCGCCCAGCGTCGAAACGATATGGGCGACCAACGCTTCCATCTGTGCGATCGCCGGCGCCAGCGTGTCGTAAGGTGAGGCGACTTCGAGCGGGCTGACGATGGTGACTTCGGCGAGATCTGATATCGGCGACAGCCATTGGTCGGTGAACAGGACGATGCGCACATCGAGCGCCGCCGCCTGTTTTGCATAGGCCATCACATCGAGTTGGTAGCGGCGGTAGTCGAAGACGACGAGCACGTCGCGCCGGCCGAGGTCGGCCAGCGTGTCGAAGATCTGCGGAGAGAGCACGCCGAGATCGCGAACCCCGGAGCGGAACTGCACGAGATAGCCGGCCAGCATGCCGGCGATGTGGCGGCTGAACCGGCCGCCAACCAGCACGATCTCGCCCTTGGCCTCCATCAGCAAGCGGGCCGCCCGCTCGTAAGTCTGGACGGGTGTCGCGGCGGTGGCTTTCTGCAAGGCCGTGGTGACGCTATCGAGATAGGCCAGCACGGCGCTGTCGTTGGAACCGCTCTGCCGCTTGGCCTCCATCATCAGCAGCGGCGAGTGCAGTCTTGCCTCGACTTCGGCCAAAAGCCTCGCCTGGAAATCCGGAAACCCTTCATAGCCGAGCTTCATCACCAGCCGCACCACGGTTGGATCGCTGACGCCAGCGCGCCGGGCGAGCGATGAGGCGGTGCCGAGGCCGGAGGTCGGATAGTCCGTCAACAGCAGTCGGACGATCTTCTCCTCCGACGGCGTCAGCGCAAGATCCCCGCGCATCAGAACATCGCGTATCGCCATGGGCCTCCCCGGAATCCGTGTTCTCTTGTTTTGTCGAGTTTATTACAGAGATTTAAATCTCGGTCAACAATGAAGAGATGTTGACATTGCGCGATCGCTGGCCCTACCTTGTCGAAAAGCAGCCAAGAGACTGTGGGGAACAGCCATGCGAAATGGAAGCGACGTCATCGTCGTCGGTGCCGGTATTGTCGGATCGAGCGCGGCTTATGATCTGGCCAAAGCCGGTGTGAAGGTCACGCTGGTCGAGCAGACCCATCCCGCCGGCGGCCCGTCGGGCAAATCGTCGGCGCTGCTGCACGCCTTCTACCTGATGCCGGAACTGTCGCAGCTATCCATCCGTGGCCGAGAGATCCTGGTGTCGCTGCCCGAAATCGCTGGCGAAGGATCCTTTGTCACCGAAATCGGCATGATGTGGGTCTGCGGCAACGACAACAAGGCGAGCTGGACGTCGGCAGCCGAACGCATCCGCGGCGAGGGCGCGCGCATCGAGACATTGTCGCCGCAGGCCTTTGCCGATGCCGCACCGGGCTTTGCCCTGGACAATGTCGCCGTCCTGGTATCCGCGCAATGCGGTGCGCGACAGCGCGCCGACCTGGAACTTTGCCGTCGTGCATTGTCATGGGCATCCGGTGCCGCTCGACGATCACGGCACCGCCCGGCATCTCCTGCAGCTTGTCGACGTGCTGGAGAAGGATCGCGACGATCGCTGGCGCATGCGTGAGCTCGGACCAGGCGGCATGGAGCGGCGCATACCTGGTATCATAGGGTTTGACCTGCCGATCGGGCGGCTCGAAGCCAAGTTCAAGATGGGCCAGGATGAGCGCCTCTACGACACAGGCGGAGCCATCAGGGTGCTGGAGCAAAACGATCCGGCGCTGGCAACGATGATGAAGGCGCACAACGCGCATCGCCAGGACTGACCGCCTGCATGCGGCAAGGAAAAGAACAATGATCCCCAATCTCAACATCGTGCCCTTCGTCAGCGTCGACCATATGATGAAGCTGGTGCTGAAGATCGGCGTCGAACGCTTCCTCGTCGAACTCGCTGGCTACATCGAGGATGATTTCCGCCGCTGGGAGCTGTTCGACAAGACGCCGCGCGTCGCCTCGCACAGCGCCGAGGGTGTCATCGAACTGATGCCGACCAGCGACGGCGAGGTCTACGGCTTCAAATATGTCAACGGCCATCCCAAGAACATGCGCGAGGGACGCCAGACCGTGACCGCCTTCGGCATGCTCGCCGACGTCCACAATGGCTACCCGGTATTGCTGTCCGAAATGACCATCCTGACGGCGCTGCGCACGGCGGCGATGTCGGCTCTGGCCGCCAAGTACCTGGCGCCGGCCGGCTCCAGCTGCATGGCGCTGATCGGCAACGGCGCCCAGGCCGAATTCCAGGCGGTGGCCTTCAAGGCGCTGCTCGGCGTCGACAGGCTGAGGCTTTACGATATCGACCGCTCGGCCACCGAAAAATGCATCCGCAATCTCGCCGGTCTCGGCTTCGACATGGTCGCCTGCGGCACCGCGCAGGAGGCGGTCGAGGGGGCTGACATCATCACCACCGTCACCGCCGACAAGCAGTACGCCACCATCCTCACCGACAACATGGTCGGCTCCGGCGTGCACATCAACGCGGTCGGCGGCGACTGTCCCGGCAAGACCGAATTGCATCGCGATATCCTGCTGCGCTCAGACATCTTCGTCGAATACCCGCCGCAGACCCGCATCGAGGGCGAGATCCAGCAGCTTGCGCCGGATCATGAGGTGATCGAGCTGTGGCAGGTGATGTCAGGCGCCGTGCAAGGCCGGCGCGATTCCGGCCAGATCACGCTGTTCGATTCGGTCGGCTTCGCCATCGAGGATTTTTCGGCGCTGCGCTATGTCAGGGATCAGCTGAAGTCGACCGGCCTCTACCAGGAACTCGACATGCTGGCCGACCCCGACGAACCGCGCGACCTGTTCGGCATGCTGTTGAGGGCGGCCCAGCAGGGTTGAGGCATAGAGTGTTCAGCCAGCCGAACCCCACATGGCATCCGGCACCACCACCAGCTTGCCGACGAAATCCTTGGCAATGAAATCCGCCTGCGCATGGTGGAAATCGGAGAGCTTGTAGACGCCACCGACCAGCGGCCGGATTTTCTTCGCCTCGATGTAACCAACGATGCGACGGAAATCCGCGCGCGTGCCCTGGCTCGAACCATGCAACTGCAACTGCTTGAGATACATCGTCCTGAGATCGAGTTGCACGACCGGACCGGCAATCGCGCCCGCGGTCGTGTAGCGGCCTTCGGGCCTGAGAATACGCAAGAGGTCGTTGAATATCGCGCCGCCGACCAGGTCGGCCACCACGTCGATCGGTTGGCCGCCGGTCGCTTCAATCACGGCTTGCGGCAGGTCTGCGACGCCACGGGTGATGACCGCCTCGGCGCCGATGTCCAGCACCGCCTGTTCCTTGCCCTTGCCGACGACGGCATAGGGAATGGCGCCGCGCGCTCGTGCCAGTTGTACGATGCCGGAGCCGACGCCGCCCGAGGCGCCGGTGACCAGCACGCGCTCGCCGGCCTTCAAGCCGGCGCGCTCCAGCATCTGTTCGCCGGTCAGGTAAGCGCAGCAGAAGGTGGCGAGTTCGACGTCGCTCATGTCGGTATCGACGACATGCGCATTCTCGGCCGGCACGGCCTGATATTCGGCATAGCCGCCGTCGCGGCCGTGGCCCATATAGTCGATGTCGGCGAGCGAATCGTCGTCGCGATTGTAGATGGAGAAATCGACCATCACCCGTTCGCCGATACGCTCCGGCGACACGCCTTCGCCGACGGCGGCGATGGTACCGACGGTGTCGGTGCCCTGGATGCGCGGGAAAACAAGCGTGTTGCCCTGGCGTCGCCATGTCGACACGGCAGCCGCATCCTCTTCCGTGCCATAGGCGCCCTGGCGCACCCAGACATCGGTGTTGTTCATGCCGCAAGCGCTGACCTTGACCAGCACTTCACCTGGCGCAGGCGCGGGCACTTTCACATCGCTACGGTAGACGAGTTTTTCCGGCCCGCCGTGCCCGACAAGCAGCACGGCGGCCATGGTGGCGGGGAGGGTTCTGGTCATGGCATTCATAGTCGATCTCAGAGATTGGCAAACACGCTCTTGACCGCATCGGCGGTCTTCGACACGACGATGTCGGCTTCCTCGCGGGTCAGGCAGAGCGGCGGCGCGAAGCCAAGAATGTCGCCCTGCGGCATGGCGCGGCCGATGACGCCGCTTGCGGCAAGCGCTGTCGCCACCTGCGGTCCGATCTTCTGCGAAGCGTCGAAGAACACCCGGTCGTCCTTGTCGGCAACGAATTCCACCGCTGCCAGCATGCCGTCGCCGCGGACGTCACCGACATTCTTGTGGCCGCCGACCGCCTTGGCCAGCTCGGCGCGGAAATAGGCGCCGGTCTCCTTGGCATTTGTCACAAGATCCATCTCGTCGAGCAGCTCGAGATTGGCGACGCCGGCGGCAACGCAGATCGGATGTGCCGAATAGGTCCAGCCATGGCCGAGCGAACCGAGCTTGTCGGAGCCCTCAACCAGCACCTGCCACATCTTGTCGGCGACGATGACGCCCGACAGCGGCGCATAGGCCGATGTCAGGCCCTTGGCGATGGTGATCAGGTCCGGCTTGATGCCGTAATGGTCGGAGCCGAACATGGTGCCCAGTCGGCCGAAGCCCGTCACCACTTCGTCGGCGACCAGAAGCACGTCGTACTTCTTCAACACCGCCTGGATCTTTTCCCAATAGCCGGCCGGCGGCGGCACGATGCCGCCGGTGCCGAGGATCGGCTCGCCGATGAAGGCAGCGACGGTTTCCGGGCCCTCAGCCAGGATCATCTCCTCGAGCTTGTCGGCGCAATGCTGCGAAAACTGCTCCTCGCTCATCGAGCGGTCGGCGCGGCGGAAGTAGTAGGGTGCCTCGGTGTGCAGGATCGGCGCGCGCGGCAGGTCGAAGGCGTTGTGGAACAGGTCGAGCCCGGTCAGCGATCCCGTCATCACGCCCGAGCCGTGATAGCCGCGCCAGCGCGAAATGATCTTCTTCTTCTCCGGCCGGCCGAGCACGTTGTTGTAGTACCAGATCAGCTTGATGTTGGTTTCGTTGGCATCCGAACCGGAGAGGCCGAAATAGACCCGCGACATGCCCTGCGGCGCGCGATCGATGATCATCTTGGCCAGCGTGATCGAGGCCTCGGTACCGTGGCCGACATAGGCGTGGTAATAGGCGAGGTTCTTCGCCTGGGCGGCGATGGCGTCAGCGATCTTCTGGCGGCCGTAGCCGACATTGACGCAATAGAGCCCGGCGAAGGCATCGAGGCTCTTCCTGCCATTGTTGTCCCACACGGTGACGCCTTGACCGCCGGCCATGATGCGTGTCGGGCTTTCGCCCCGCGCATGCGTGCCCATATGGGTCGAGGGATGGAAGAAGTGGTCGCGATCCCAGGCGGCGAGTTCGTTGGACTGGTCGAGCATTTTTTAACTCCTTGAGGGATGGCAGGACGAACCTAGGCGACGTCCAGACAGAGATACTTCAGATCGGTGAAGGCTTCGAGCCCGTGGCGCGAGCCTTCGCGCCCGATGCCCGATTGCTTGACGCCGCCGAACGGGATCGGCGCGCCGGTGATCTTGACGCGGTTGATGGCGACCATGCCGTAGCCGAGCGCGCGGCCCATGCGCTGCTGCCGGCCACCATTCTCGGTCACCACATAGGCGACGAGGCCATACTCGGTGGCGTTGGCGCGGGCAATCACGTCATCCTCGCTGTCGAACGGCGTCACGGCGGCAACCGGGCCAAACGTCTCCTCGCGCATGATCAGCGCTTCGTCACTGACATCGGCCAGCAGCGTCGGCTGGTAGAACAGCGGGCCGGCCTGGTGCCGCTTGCCGCCGGTGAGGCAGCGCGCGCCGTGAGCGATGGCATCGGCGACCTGTTCCTCCACCTTCTTGATGGCGCGCTCATGCATCAGCGGCCCGATGTCGATCTTCTCGGCTAGGCCATTGCCGGTCCGCAGCGTCTCGATGCGCTTGGCGAAGGCGGCGCAGAACCGATCGTAGATCGGACGCTGGACGTAGATGCGGTTGGCGGCGAGGCAGTCCTGGCCCGACGTGGCGAATTTGGCGTCGATGGCGATATCAACCGCTTTGTCCAGATCTGCATCGGCAAAGACGATCAGCGGGGCATGACCGCCAAGCTCCATCACCAGCCGCTTCATGGTCGGCGCGCTCTGGGCGGCGATCAGCCGGCCGATCTCGGTCGAGCCGGTGAAGCTCATGGCACGCACGCGCGGATCATCGCACATCCGGCCAACGATCGTCGAAGCCTTGCCGGTGACGATGTTGAAGACGCCCACGGGCAGGCCGGCGCGCTCGCCAAGTTCGGCCAGCGCCAGCGCCGACAGCGGCGTTTCCGAGGACGGATGCGCGACGATGGTGCAGCCGGCGGCAAGGGCGGCGGCTGCCTTACGGGTCAGCATGGCCGACGGAAAATTCCACGGCGTGACGACGCCGACGACGCCGAGCGGCTCGCGCCGCACCATCATCTCGGCGTTCGGCAGATGGCTGGTGACGCTCTCGGCGTTCAGGCGTTTTGCTTCTTCGGCATACCATTCGACGAAGGAGGCGGCGTAGTCGATCTCGCCCAGCGATTCCTGCAGTGGCTTGCCCTGTTCAAGCGTCATCAGCAGAGCCAGATCATCCTTGGCGCCGACGATCAGCTCGAACCATTTTCGTAAAATTTTCGAGCGCTCCTGCGGCAACAGCGCCCGCCAGGCCGGGAAGGCGCGCGCCGCGGCATCGATCGCCTTTGTCGTCTGCCGGCCATCGAGCGCGGCGACGAAAGCGACGGTCGTGCCGGTGGCCGGATCGGTGACCTCGAAGCTTTCGGCAGCCTCGCTTGCGGTCCAGTGGCCATCGACATAGGCGAGTTCGCGCAGCAGCCGGCGGTCGGCGAGGCCGTCGAGCGCTTCATGGCGATGCGAGCGGGCGAAATGCGCGGACATGGTCAAAGCCTCCCGGTTCGGACTGATAAGGGAAGACTATCCGCCCGATGCAGATAGAGAGGCTGTTTGGAAGTCCTGACGTAGAGAGACTCTCTCTATCGGGTTGCCCGGCGAGAGAATCTCTCCGCTCCTATGACGACGCCGGCAAAAGCTCTGCGATGGGCAGCGCCACCTCGTCCTTCACGGTCTTGATGACGATGTAGGTGAAGTAGCGATCGATGCCGATCTCGCGGTCCAGCAACCCATCGACCAGCCGCTGATAGGCGTCGATGTCGCGCGCCATTACTTTCAACAGATAGTCGACGCCGCCGCCGACAGACCAGCAGGCGACGATCTCGGGAACATCGCGTATAACGCGCTCGAAGCGGTCGAAATCGGCCTGGCGGTGGTTTGCCAGCGTCACCTCCATCAGCACGGTGGCAACGGGTGCCACGACGCGCATGGCGATCCTGGCGTGATAGCCCGAGACGATGCCGGCCTTTTCCAGCTTGCGCAACCGCATCCAGCACGGCGTCGGAGACAGGCCGACCTGCTCGGCCAGCGCCAGCTTGGTGATGCGCCCGTCGCGCTGGATGGCGTCGAGGATTTTCAGGTCGATCGGGTCGAGTTTCGCTGATGTCATCAGGGCTCACTTTTTCGTCCGAATACCATGACGGCGCATTATTTCGATTGTCAATTGCACTGATTTCGATCTCTAATAAGTCATGACATTGTGGCAACCCGATCCCGCGCTTATCCGGCGGCCGGCCTATCAGTCGCTGGCCGACCAGTTCGCGCGCGCCATCCATGACGGACGCCTTGCCAATGGCGCGCGGTTGCCGACCCATCGCAGGCTGGCCGACGACCTCAAGCTTTCGGTGCAGACGGTTAGCCGCGCCTATGAGGAACTGATCCGGCGCGGCCTGATTTCGGGCGAGATCGGCCGCGGCAGCTTCGTCCAGACGCAGCGCCGCGAGCCCGAGCCGCCCTATCTGCCGGAGCGGCTCGGTGAAGTCATCGACCTTTCGATCCTGAAACCGGTCTGCGAGCCGATGCATCTTGAGCGGCTGAAGCAGGCACTGGGATGGCTGGCTGAGAACCTGCCGTCGAGTTCAGCACTTTCGTTCCGGCCCAACATGGTGTTTCCCCGCCACCGCGCCGTCGCCGTCGAATGGTTGAGACTGTGCGGCCTCGATGCATCGCCGCAGAACGTCAGCCTGACCAACGGCGCCACCGCCGGCATGACAGTGGCGCTGATGAGCGTCGCGCCGCCGGGCTCTACGGTCGCCACGGAGGCGATCGGCCACCATACGCTGGTGCCGTTGGCACGCTATCTCGGCTTCAACCTGGAAGGCCTGCCGATCGACGACAACGGCCTGATTCCGGAAGCGCTGGACGAGGCCTGCCGGCTTTCCGACATCCGCGCGGTCTTCGTTCAGCCCTCGGTCATCAATCCGACGGTGACGCTGATGGATGCGCGGCGGCGAGAAGAGATCGCGGCGGTCGCGCGCAAGCACGATATCGCCATTATCGAGAACGATGTGCTGGGTCCGCTGGTCGAAGACCGGCCGCCGCCGGTTGCCGCGTTCGCGCCGGAGCGCACGCTCTACGTCACCTCCTTCACCAAGATCACCGTGCCCGGCCTGCGCATCGGCTATCTGGCCGCACCCGACCGCTACGTCGCCGCCGTCGCCAACCGGCATCTGGTTTCGAACTGGATGGCGACGCCGCTGGTGGCCGAGATCGCCACCAAATGGGTGACCGACGGCACGGCGATGGAGCTTGTCCACTGGCAGCGCGCGGCTTTGCGGCGCCGGCAGGATATTGCAGCGCAGGTGCTGGCGGGGGTCGACTATCGCGCCCGGCGAGACGGGCTGCATGTCTGGCTTCAACTGCCCGCGGACCGTGCCGAGGAAAGCTTTGTCGCCCAGGCCCGCCTGCAAGGCGTGGCTATCGCGCCCGGAACATCCTTCCGTATTTCGGGTGCGCCCTGGCACCCGGCGGTGCGTATCTCGCTGGGTTCGACCACCGAGGGGGAACTGCGCGCCGGCCTCGGCGTTGTCACCAAGCTGCTGCTTGGCGATCCGGAGCATCTGCTGCTCGCAATCTAGGTCCGGTTTGCCCGGAAATTGTGCGGAATCAGAATAATTGTCATGATATTATTTTCCCAATTGACATGATTTGGCGCGTTCCGCATCGTTAAGGGGTATAGGCTTCTCCAGCACGGGGAAATACATTTGTCCGCACCAGCGCCCATCATCAAGATCGACAGCATCTCGAAAAGCTTCGGCAGCTTCAAGGTGCTGGACGGCCTGTCGATGCAAGTCATGCCCGGCGAGAAGCTGGCACTGATCGGCCCGTCGGGTTCGGGCAAGACGACGATCCTGCGCATCCTGATGACGCTTGAGCGCATCGATGGCGGTCATATCCAGATCGACGGCGAGCAGCTCTATCACATGGAGCGCAATGGCCAGCTGTTGCCCGCCGATGAGCGGCATCTGACAAGGATGCGCCAGAAGATCGGCATGGTGTTCCAGCTGTTCAACCTGTTTCCGCACAAGTGCGTCATGGACAATGTCACGCTGGCGCCGATGCTGACCAAGGGCACGCCGCGTGCCGCCGCCGAAAGGCGGGCGATGGAACTGCTCGAAATGGTCGGCATGGCCGACAAGGCCAAGAACATGCCGGCGCAGCTGTCCGGTGGGCAGAAGCAACGCGTGGCGATCGCTCGGGCGCTGGCGCTGTCGCCGAAGATCATGCTGTTCGACGAGGTGACGTCGGCGCTCGATCCAGAGCTGGTCGAGGAGGTGATGAACGTCATGCGCAAGCTCGCCGCCGAGACCGACATGACCATGCTGCTGGTCACCCACGAGATGGGCTTTGCCCATGATTTCGCCGACCGGGTGCTGTTCTTCGATCGCGGCAGGATCGTCGAAGAAGGCAAACCGGACGAGATTTTCCGCAATCCCAAGCAGGAGCGCACGCAAGGTTTCCTGAAGAAGATCATCGCGGCCGGACATCGGGTCTGACCGCAATGCCCAGGGCGACGAAGTCGTCCCGAGGCGGCGAGGGCCGCCATGCAACAAAGCAAGACAAGAAACAAGGAGTTGGGAACAATGAACAAACTTGGCATTCTGGCCGGCGTTGCCGGTCTTGCACTGACGGCGGTGCTGGCCGCCTCGATCCCCGGTTCGGCCGATGACAGCAAGCTCGAGCAGCTCAAGGCGCAAGGTTTCGCCCGCCTCGCCATCGCCAACGAGCCGCCCTATACGGCGGTCGCCGCCGACGGCAAGGTTTCGGGTGCCGCGCCTGATGTGGCCCGCGAGATATTCAAGCGGCTCGGCGTCGCCGACGTTGCCGCTTCGATCTCCGAATATGGCGCCATGATCCCCGGCCTGCAGGCCGGTCGCTTCGATGTCGTCACCGCCGGCCTGTTCATGAAGCCGGAGCGCTGTGCTGCGGTCGCCTATTCGGAACCCGTGCTGTGCGACGCCGAGGCGATGCTGGTGAAGAAAGGCAATCCAAAGGGTTTCAAGAGCTATGAGGATGTCGCCAAGGATACGACTGCGACCATCGGCGCGCCGGGCGGCGGCACCGAGGAGAAGCTCGCGCTCAATGCCGGCGTGCCACGCGATCGCGTCATCGTCGTGCCGGATGGCCAGAGTGGCGTGAAGATGCTCCAGGATGGCCGCATCGACGCTTATTCGCTGCCCGTCCTGTCGATCAATGATCTGGTCAAGAAGGCCAACGATCCGAACCTCGAAGTCATCGCTCCGGTGCAGGGCGCACCGGTCTATTGCGACGGCGCCGCTTTCAAGAAGGGCGACGAGGCACTGCGCGACGCCTTCGATGTGGAACTGGCCAAGATGAAGAAATCGGGCGAGTTCGCCAAGATCATCGAGCCCTACGGCTTCTCGGCGGCAGCCGCGATGTCGACCAGCCGCGACAAGCTCTGCGCGGCGAAGTGATCCTTCCTTCTCCCCGTTCAACGGGGAGAAGGTGTCACGAAGTGACGGATGAGGGGCGGCGCCAAACCTTCGCAAGTTCGCGCCGCCTGCCGGCATCTTCTCCCCGTAAACGGGGAGAAGATGCTAAACCCAACGTTGGAAACCGAATGACCCAGTGGTCCGGCTATTTCGGCCTGATATTGCAGGGAGCGCTTGTCACCATCGAGCTGACGCTGATGGGGTCGGTGCTGGCGCTGATCATGGCCTTCCTCGCCGGCATGGGGCGCGTGTCGCGCTTCTTTGCGCTGCGTTGGTTGGCCACCGCCTACATCGAGTTCTTCCGCGGCACCTCGATCTTCGTGCAGTTGTTCTGGGCCTATTTCGTGCTGCCCTTCATCGGCATTTCGCTGACCCCGTTGCAGGCCGGCGTGCTGGCGCTCGGCCTCAATGTCGGCGCCTACGCCGCCGAAGTGGTGCGCGGTGCCATCCAGTCGATCGGCCGCGAACAGTATGAGGCCTGCACAGCGCTCAATCTCGGCCGCTGGCAAGGCATGCGCCACATCATCCTGCCACAGGCGCTGCTGGTGATGCTGCCGACCTTTGGCAACAACGCCATCGAATTGCTCAAGGCGACCGCCGTGGTGTCGCTGATCTCGCTCACCGACCTGACCTTCCAGGCGCAGGTGGTGCGCGCCCAGACCGGCAACACCCTGGTGCCGTTCACCACCATCCTGATCATCTATTTCATCCTCGCCCTGCTCATCTCGTGGGGCGTGCGCTCGCTGGAACGACGCATGGCGCGCGGCCTCGACGGGGTGCGTGCCTGATGGCCAACTCCCTTCTGATAAATTGGGCCTACTGATGGAATGGGATTGGAATTTCGTCTGGGAAATCATGCCAACGCTGATCCAGGGCGTGAAGATCACCATCCTGGCGACGCTGCTCGGCTCGGTGCTGGCGGCGATCGTCGGGCTTGGCATTGCGCTGGCGCGCCGCTCGCCCAACAAGGCGTTGTCGCGCACGGTCGGCTGGGCGGCTGAATTCATCCGCGGCACGCCGCTGCTGGTGCAGCTCTATTTCATCTTCTACGTGCTGCCCGACATCGGCATCCTGCTGCCGCCGCTGGTCGCCGGTGTCATCGGGCTCGGGCTGCATTACGGCACCTATACGGCCGAGGTCTATCGGGCCGGCATCGACAATGTGCCGCGCGGCCAATGGGAGGCCGCCAAGGCGTGCAATTTGAGCGCCAGTCAGACCTGGACCCACATCATCGTTCCGCAGGCTATCCCACCGATGATTCCGGCGCTCGCCAATTACTTTATCGCCATGTTCAAGGAAACGCCGCTGCTGTCGGCGATCACCGTGCTGGAACTGATGAACCAGGCCAAAAGCGTCGCCAACACCTACTATCGCTATATCGAGCCGATCACCCTGGTCGGTGCTTTCTTCCTGGTCATCAGTCTGTTTTCGGTCGTGTTGCTGCGCTGGCTGGAACGCCGCTACGGCAAGATCGAGAGGTAGCCGATGAAACCCTTGCCCGAGATCAAGGTGTATCCGAAACGGCCGGCACTGGATGCGCGTCCGCTGGAGCGGCGCGTCGGCCTGATCATCCTGGCCACCGACCACACCAGCGAACCGGATTTCCGCCGCATGGTGGCGAGCGAACGCGTCGGCGTCTATGTCGCGCGCATTCCCTATGCCAACCCGACGACGCCCGAAAACCTGCGCAAGATGCAGCCGGCGCTGACGGCGGGCGCGGCCCTGATCCTGCCGGATGAGCCACTCGATGCCGTCTGCTATTCCTGCACTTCGGCCTCGGTGGTGATCGGCGATGCCGAGATCGAGGCGGCGATCCAGGTCGCAAAGCCGGGCGTGCCGATAATCACCCCGCCGATGGCGGGCGTGCGCGGGCTGCGTGCGCTGGGCGCAAGCAAGATCAGCATCCTCACTCCCTACACGGTCGAGACATCCAGGCCGATGGCCGCCTATTTCGCGGCGCACGGCTTCGAGATCGTCAGCTTCACCTGCCTCGGTTTCGAGGACGACCGCGAGATGGCGCGCATCGCACCGGCAACGCTTGTCGAACTGGCGCGTGAGGCGACCGACGCCAGCGCCGATGCGCTGTTCGTGTCCTGCACGGCGCTGCGTAGCGCCCTCGCGGTCACCGGCATGGAAAAAACTATTGGACGTCCCGTGGTGACCAGCAACCAGGCGACCGCCTGGAATTGTCTGCGGCTGTGCGGAGATGACACGCCGCGTCCCGAATTCGGCCGTCTGATGACGCAGCCATTTGCCGCCTGATTGATGATCATGACACAGGTCACTCTTGAGCACATTCGCGCCGCGCATGAGCGCATTGCCGGCAAGGTCGAGCGCACGCCGACCGTGCTGTCCCAAACTCTTTCCGAAGGGCTGGGCGTCCCCGTCCACCTCAAGCTCGAACACCGGCAGACCACCGGCAGCTTCAAGCTGCGCGGCGCCTCGAATGCCGTCGCTTCGCTCAGCACCGCGGAGAAGGCGCGTGGCGTGGTCGCGGCCTCGACCGGCAACCACGGCCGCGCGCTGGCGCATGCGGCGAAGCTTGAGGGCATGCGCGCCGTGATCTGCATGTCGCGGCTGGTGCCTGAAAACAAGCTCGACGGGATCCGCCGGCTGGGCGCGGAGGTTCGCATTATCGGCAACAGCCAGGACGAAGCCCAGCAGGAGGTCGATCGGCTGGTGGCGCAAGAGGGGCTGGTTATGCTGCCGCCCTTCGACCATCCCGACATTGTCGCCGGGCAAGGCACGCTCGGGCTTGAGATGATCGAACAGGTCCCGGATGCCGCCCTCGTCCTGGTGCAGTTGTCGGGTGGCGGGCTCGCCTCAGGCGTTGCCGCGGCCATCAAAGGCGTCAGCCCCGGCACAAAGATCATCGGTGTCTCGATGGCGCGTGGCGCGGCGATGAAGGCCAGCCTCGATGCCGGCCGCCCGGTGCTGGTGGAAGAATTGCCGACGCTGGCGGATTCGCTCGGCGGCGGCATCGGCCTCGACAACCGGCTGACCTTCGCCATGTGCCGCGACCTGCTCGATGGTATCGTCCTGCTTAGCGAGGACGAGATCGCCGCCGGCATCCGTCACGCCTATGCGCGCGAACGCGAAATCGTCGAGGGCGCCGGCGCGGTCGGCATCGCCGCGCTGCTCGCCGGCAAGGTCAGGTCGGACGGGCCGGTGGTCGTGCTTCTCTCCGGCCGCAACATCGATATGGACGCGCACCGCAGGATCGTCTGCGGCGAGGCGCCATCGCTCAAGGAGCACGCCGCATGAGCCGGATGACGATCCTCACCGAGCAAGAATTGCGCGCGATCGTGAC